>CAZZAK010000001.1:0-35131 GCA_964652515.1 uncultured Clostridium sp.
ATGCGTCTATTCTTGATATAGAAAGAGGTATATTTGGATTTAAGGAAGAAGTTAAAGTAGTTGATGAAAATAATCTTTTAGAAGAAGATGATAGTCTATTTGATTATGGATATAATGTTTTGGATATAGAATTACCAGATAATAGTATAAGTAATTATATTAAAAATACTTCTGGTACTAAGAAGAATAAGTATACAGGAATGTTTAATAATTATAATTTAATTTATATAGTAGCTGAGAGTTTTAGTGAATTAGCGGTATCTGAAAAATTAACTCCGACATTATATAAGCTTGTTAATAATGGATTTGTATTTGAGAATTTTTATAGTTCTAATAATGCTAGTACTATTGGAGGAGAATTTGGTGCTTTAACTGGATTATATGCTGATATGTCTATATTATCTAGATGGAGAAGTGGTAATAATTATTATCCATATGGAATTGGTAATGTATTTAAGAATTTAAATTATAGTACTTTTGCTTATCATAATAATAGTTATTTGTTTCAAGATAGAAATATTTACTTAAAGAGTCAAGGATTTGATAATTTTAAGGGTTGTTATAATGGTATGGAAAAATTAATCAATTGTAATATATGGCCACAATCAGATGTAGAAATGATAGATGCCACGGTATCTGATTATATCAATAGGGATAGATTTATGGTTTATTATATGACAGTATCAGGACACTTCTATTATGGCTTTTCTGAAAATGCTATGGCTGTTAAGAATCGATCCTTGGTAAATGATTTACCGTATTCAGAAAATGTTAGAGGATATATAGCTACACAAATAGAATTAGATAAATCTTTAGAATTACTTCTTAAAAAGCTAGATGAAGCTAATAAACTAGATAATACAGTTATTGTATTGGTAGCTGATCATTATCCATATAATTTAACGTTAAATGAGGTTAATGAAATGTCATCTTATCAGAGAGATAGTGTGGTGGGAGTTAATAAAAATAACTTAATTATCTATAATAGTAAGATGAAGAAAGTTAATGTTTCTAAGGTTGGTATGCCTACTGATATTATTCCAACAGTTTATAATTTATTTGGAATAGATTATGATTCTAGATTATTTATGGGAAGTGATTTACTTAGTGATTCTTTAGGTCTAGCTTATTTTACTAATTCTTCTTGGGTTACTGATAAGGGTATTTATTATGCGTCAAGTGGAGAATTTAAGGGTGAAGATGTTTCTTCAGATTATATAAGTAATATAAATTCTATAGTTAGTAATAAAAGATCTATTAGCAGACAGATAATAAATAATAATTATTATAATCAGATAAAATTCAAATAAAAAAGATGCTTATGCATCTTTTTCTTTTGCGTTCTTTTTTAGTGATCTAGCTTCTCTAGCACTTGTTTTAATTTTGATACCATTTTCTAAAGTTATAGTTTGCAAATTAACTTTTTGAGCTCTTTTTGTTATTTTTAAACAATTTGGTCTATTGTTAACTTTTCTAGTTTTTTTAGTAGTTACTTTAACTGCCATGTTATCCCTCCTCAAATTCAATGATTAGTTTACTATAAAAAAATGTTTATGTCAATTATTTTATTTGTTTATTCTTTAAAAATTCTCTTAATATTTTAGTAGTAGCCCTTTTTTCTAATCTGGATACATAGCTTCTAGATATATGGAGTCTTTTAGCTATTTCTTTTTGTGTTTCTTCTTCACAGTTATCTAGTCCATATCTGGCATTTATTATTTCTCTTTCTCTATCTGTTAATACATTAAGATATTTCTTTAATAGTTCTATATTATCATTCTTGGTTATTTCTTCGACAAAGTCAGTATCTTTGGTTTTTAAGATATCTAAAATAGTTACTTTATTGCCTTCTTTATCAAATGATATCTCTTCATATAGGCTAACATTTTTACTATTCTTTTTATCTTGTCTAAAGTACATTAGTATTTCGTTTTCGGCACATTTTGCTGCATATGTAGCTAATTTTACTTTTTTGTTTGGCTTATATGTATCAATTCCTTTAATTAAGCCGATAGTTCCTATACCTATTAAATCATCTACATCATAGTTTGTTGTTTCAAACTTTTTTACGATATGGGCTACTAATCTTAGATTATGAAGTATAAGTTCACTTCTAGCATTTTTATCTCCTTCTAAATTTCTTTTTATATATTCATCTTCAATGTCTTTAGGTAATTGTTCTGGAAATACTTCGTTGGAATAAGCCCCGGTAAAGAAAGTTAAGTTATTGGCTATGTAACTTAAGATATTTAATAACATTTTATCACCTAATTAATTATATATATTTAATGATAAAAAATTGACAAAATGTGTTTATAAAATATATAATTGATATTGGGTGTTTTAGATGATATTAAGTGAAGCTGATAAAGAGAAAGAAAGAAATCGTATTTATAATGAGTTAAGATTTAAATCTCCTTCTGATGAAAATTTTAGAAGAGTTAAAATTGACAAGGATATTTTAGAAGAATTATTGTTTTTAAAAATAGAATATGCTGATGGTGAATTTTTGAAATTACCTGTATGGGGTGGCAAAATTTTGGAGAATATTGATTTATCTGAAATTCAGTTCGATGATGTTTCTTTTTCTTTATCATATGATTTATGTAATGGTATTAAAAATGAAGAATTTAAAGATATTTATGATTTGATCTTACGGAAGATACCTATAAATAATCTTTATCATATGATATATTATGGTAATACCAATGCACATATTGATTTTAAAAAAACGTTTGAATTTAAAAAAACTGGTAAGGTTATAGTTCATGGTGTTAATTTAAGCAAAACTGATTTGTCTAATAATGATATTGATTGTGACTTTGATATTGTTCATGGATATTTTTGTGATACTAAAATGAGAATATCAAGGTTAGAAGGAAACTCAAGAGCTTTTTTCTGCGATTTTACTGGTATTGATTTGTCTATGCATACTATGGATATTAGTGATTATTTACTTAAAAAATTTCCTTTATATGGTTCTTCAATAAGATATACCGATATTAACTTTATTGGTTTATCTAAAAAGATGGATAGTGAGCTTTTATCTGCATTTTTAGATGAATATAGTAGAGGTGAGTTTGATGGTTGTAATATTAATGGTGTGTTAATTAAATCTGAATGCGATTTGAGAAATCAAAAATATGCTTTGAGAAAAAAATATTTTCCTATGGATGTGGTGTGGAAATATTATGAAGTATAATGGGTAAAAATGCTTTTTTATTTTACAATATAGATAAAATACTATATAATTTATATGAGAGGTGATAATTGTGAAAACAATGTTAACTGGTTTAAAGCCTACTGGTCATTTGACTTTAGGTAATTATATTGGAGCTATATCTCAGATGGTTAAATATCAGGATATGTATGATAGTTATCTTTTTGTGGCTGATCTTCATGCTATTACTGTTCCTAATGATAGTTTAGAATTACATAAAAATATAAGAGAATTTTTGGCTTTATATATAGCTTGTGGTATTGATCCCTCTAAGAATACTATATATTTACAATCTGATATTGAATATCTTCCATGTATATCATGGATACTTGAATGTAATACGTATTATGGTGAATTATCTAGGATGATTCAATTTAAAGAAAAGAGCAAGGGAAAAGATAATTTTTCTTCAGGATTATTAACGTATCCAGTATTAATGGCTACAGATATTTTGGCGGTTGATTCTGATATAGTTCCGGTTGGTATAGATCAAAAGCAGCATGTTGAATTAACTCGTGATATTGCAATTAGATTTAATAATAAATATGGTAAAACTTTTAATATACCTGAGCCATTAACGGCCACTAATGGTACAAAGATTAATGATTTGGTTAATCCTTTAAAAAAAATGAGTAAGACGGAAGAGAATCCTCGCGGGGTTATAGGACTTTTAGATGATGAAACTACTGTTACTAAGAAGATTATGTCTGCTACTACTGATTCTGAATGTTTAGTTAAATATGATCCTGAGAATAAACCTGGTATATCTAATTTAATTAATATATGTGTATCTTTAACTGATAAGTCTATCAGTGATATAGAAGAAATGTTTAAAAACAAGAATTATGGTGAATTCAAAAAATATGTAGCAAGCGTTGTTAATGATAATTTATCTAAGATACAGAAGAGATATTATGAATTATTGGATAGTGATGAAATAGATAGAATATTAGAGAATGGCGCTAAAAAAGTTAGAGAAAAGGCAAAAGCTAAATATATGGAATTAAGAGAGAAAATGGGGCTATATAAATAATGGATATAGATATGTTTATACCAGATATGTATCAAAAAAGTATTTATCATATTAATTATGATAAATTATATGAGGATGGTATTAGGTGTTTATTATTTGATTTAGATAATACGATAGTTCCTTACGGAGAATTAGAGCCATCAAAGAAGCTTATTGATTTTATTGAAGACCTTAAAGATATGGGATTCAGAATTATTATATTTGATGATGCTAGTAAGAAAAGATTATTGCCTTTTAAAAAAGCTTTAAATGTTGATTGTGCATATAATGCTAAAAAACCTAGTATGGATAAGTTTAATAAAGTTATTAATGGTTTTAAATTAGATTTGCCTGAATTAGCTATTATTGGTGATGAACTTAGAAGTGATATTTTTGGTGGTAATAGAATAGGTATAAAGACTATATTAGTTAATCCGATATCTACCGGTGATTCTTTTAAGACTAAATTTTATAGAAGATTTGAAAAGAAAATACTTGCTAAACTTAATAAAAGAGGAATATTAATTAAGGGTAAATATTATGAATAAAAAGTGTTTAGGGTGTGGAATTGAATTACAAAATACTAATCCTGATAATGATGGCTATGTAGAAGATCTGGGGAAAAATATTTGTCGTAGATGTTTTCTTATTAAGAATTATAGTGAATATACTATTACTGATAAGAATAATACCCAATATATGAAAATATTTGATAAGATTAATGATAATGATTTAGTTATCTATGTATCTAGTATTCTTACTTTGAATTTAGATTATATTAATAAATTTAAGAATATATTGTTAGTTATTACTAAAAGGGATATTATGCCTAAATCAATAAAGGACGATAAAATTAAGAAATATGTTTTAGATAGGTATAAAAATATTTTGGATATAGAAATTATTAGTAGTTATAAGAATTATAATTTAGATAATTTGTATGATAAGATAAAGAAATATGGTAATAATAAAAAAATATATTTTGTTGGAACTACTAACAGCGGTAAAAGTACTTTGATTAATACTTTACTTAAGGATTATAGTAATTCTAGTTTAGATATAACAACTAGTTTATATCCTTCAACAACATTGGATATTATTCCTATTAATTTTAATAATTTAGAATTATATGATACTCCTGGTATTTTAATAAATAATAGTATTATCAATTATATAGATTCTAAGTTATTGAAGAAAGTTAATAATAGGAAAGAAATTAAGCCTAGAACTTATCAAGTTAGTGGTAAGGGTAGTTTGTTACTTGAAAATATGATTAGAATAGATTATGAAGCGGTGGAGTCTAGCATGACAGTTTATGTTTCTAATAATATTCTTCTTAGACACAATAGTTTATCTAACAATATATTATTAGATGGTTGTAAGTATGAATTCAATGATGTTAAAAATGAAGATATTGTTATTGAGGATCTTGGATTTATAAAAATAACTAACAATATTAATATAAAAATATATTCTAAATGTGATGTTTGCTTATTTAAAAGAGACAATTTAATTTAAAAACTGTATCTTTTGAATTGTAATTGTATATTGTTAAATTTATTTGTATGATATGAATAATAAGTTTTCATATCTTTTTTTTTAATAATGTGATATACTTTATTATGGTGATAGTATGCAAAAAGATTTCAAAACTATTGACCAACAGATAGATATATTAAAGAATAAAGGGTTAATAATTGATGATTATGACAAAGCTAGTGAAATACTTTTGAAGGAAAATTACTTTTTCATTAATGGTTATAGATATTTGTTTATGAATTCAAATGATGATAGATCATTTATTAGGGGTACTACTTTTAATGAACTATATTCTTTGTTTTTATTTGATAGATATATTAGAAATATATTGTTTAAGAATTTGCTTATATTTGAAAACAATTTTAAATCAGTTATTTCTTATCAATTGTCTAAGAAGTATGGTTATAAGGAAAAAGATTATTTGAATGTTAAAAACTTTACTGGGGATCCTTCTAAGAAGAGAAGAGTAAAAGATGTTATTGAAAAGATGAAAAGACAAATTAGAATTAATGTATCTAGACATTCTGCTACATTACATTATTCTAGAAGTTATGGGTATATTCCGTTATGGATTTTGGTTAAAGTTCTGTCATTTGGCTTGATGTGTGAGTTATTTTCTATATTAAAAAATCAAGATAAGGATGAAGTATCATCAGTATTCCATTTGACGATTGAAGAACTTGAAAATTTCTTACCAATATTATCTAATTATCGTAATTTATGTGCTCATGAAGATATTGTTTTTGATCATAAAACTGAAAAATACATTGTTGATACAGAATATCACGAGAAACTTAAGATATTTAAAATGGATGATGAGTATATTTATGGTAAGAATGATTTGTTTGCGGTTGTTATAATATTTAAGTATCTTCTTACAGATAGTGACTTTAGATTGTTTATGAAGGAATTTGAGTATGAGATTGAGGCTATGGATGGAAGAATAGAGGCTATTCCAAATAGTAAGATATTAGATCATATGGGATTTCCTAAAAATTATATGGATATTGTAGATTTATAGAGGTGATATTATGAAAAATAAAAATAATTTGGGAGTGGTAATAATTGTTTCAATATTATTATCATTTGTTTGTGGGGTAATTGGTGCTTATTTGGTTGTTAATTCAATGTCTACTAGCAACAAGGTTATAAAAAACATAACTACTTCTGAACTTGTAGAAAATAGTATAGCTAGTTCTGTGGATAATGTATACGGGGCTACTGTTGCTGTTATGTCTTATAATAATGATAATTTGAAGTCTACTGGTACGGGTTTTCTTTATAAGAAGGATTCAAATAAATACTATATTATGACAAATTATCATGTGATTGATGGAGCTGATAAAGTTAAAGTATCTTTTAATGATAGTGATGAAAAAATAGATGCTACTATTTTAGGAGGGGAAGCTTATTCTGATATTGCTGTATTAACAATTAGTTCAAAAGATGATCATTTGGTTGTGGAAATTGGTGATAGTGAATCTATTAGACTTGGCGATACGATCTTTACTGTGGGTAATCCTATGGGTATTGAATATAAGGGAACTGTTACTAAGGGGATACTATCAGGTAAGGAAAGATTAGTAGAAGTTAGTTTATCAGGTTCTGTATCTGACTATTATATGAAAGTATTGCAAATAGATGCGGCAGTTAATCCTGGCAATTCAGGTGGACCATTATGTGATGTTAGCGGTAAGGTTATTGGTATAATATCACTTAAGATTGTACAAGATTCTATTGAGGGAATGGGATTTGCTATTCCTATTGAAGATGCATTATCTTATGTTTCTAAAATAGAAAAAGGTGAAAAAATAGTTAGACCTTTTGTTGGCGTTAGTATGTTAGATTTATCTGATGAATATAATTTATGGAGATATCGTATAACATTACCAGATGATGTTAATGATGGCGTTGCTGTTTTAGAAGTTTCTTCTGATAGTCCTGCAGCAAAAGCTGGACTTAAGAAGGGTGATATAATTGTTAAAATCAATGATAATAAAGTTTCATCGATAGCTGAATTTAGATATGAATTATATAAACATGAAGTAGGAGAAAAGATAGAATTAACAATATATCGTGATAATAAGAAACAAAAATTAACTGTTACTCTTGGTAAGAGTGAATAGCACTAATTAAAATAGTGCTTTTTCTTTGAAAAAAATATAATAAATAACTTTCAAAAATTGACATATTATGATAAAATGATTATGTATATAGTAGAAGGAGAGATGTATATGAAAAAAATTGGGAGTTTTATTTGGAATATAATTGTTATTGCTTGGCTTATAGTGGCGATTTTTGTCACAGTTTGTCTTCTTTCTTATAATGATTATAGAGTTATTAAATTTGGTAATAGTTCTTTACTTATTATGGATAGTGATGAATTAGAACCAGATTTTCATGAAGGAGATTTATTAATTGTAAAGCGTAACAGTAATAAGATGATTAATGTTAATGATAAGGTATTTTATTATAATACTGCTAAAGATAGTAATACTTTAATATATACAGGTACTGTTAATGGTAAGAGGGAAATTACTAAATCAGAAACAACCTTTGATGTTGATGGACAAAAGGTGTCTTCTGAACATGTTATTGGTAAGTTTGATACTGCTAAAGTATTTCATAATTTTGGTACTATTCTTGGAGTATTTACTTCTAAATGGGGATTTATGTTTTTAGTTATATTCCCTACATTGTTTGCTATTATTTATGAAATAATAGCTATATTTGATGCTATAAAAGAATCAAAAAGAGAAAACGCTTAATATGAAGAAAAGATTAATTATAATATCTTTAATTATTTTGTTAGTTACATCAGTTGTTTTGATGGATACATATGCGTTGTTTGAGACAAATGCTAATGCTACGAAGGAACTTACCAAAGGTAAGTGGATAATTGAAATTAATGGAGAAGATATTACAGAAACTGAGACTATTACGCTAGATGATTTTGTATATGATAATTCAATTCATACACAAGATGGTTATTTTGCTCCAGGAAGTGATGTATATTTTGATATAGAAGTAGATACATCAGAGTCTGATGTTTCTGTTATATATGAAATAGATATTGATGATAGTGCTTTGGATGATCATCCTAATATATCTTTTAGTGTAGAGAATTTAAATACTTTAGAAGAAGTAGATGAATTTCCAATGACAGATACGATTCTTTTAAGTGACAATGATAGAACTATTACTTTAAGAATTCATTTGACATGGGAAGATGATGAAGATTATGACCAGGATGATACTTTATTAATTGATGGAGAATTAGCGTTTACAATTACTGCTAATTTTAAGCAGTATTTAGGTTTATAAAAAAGAATAAGAAGGGAAGGTGCATAGTGATAGCTTTTAAGAAAATTGCTAAGTGGATAATGAATGTTTTTACAATTATCTTGCTTATAATACTATCTTTAGTAATTTATGGAAAAGCTACTACTGTTTCTAAGGGTAGTTATCCAAATTACTTTGGATATACTTTTTTTGAAGTAGCTAGTGGCTCTATGGAACCTACTCTTCATATTAATGATGTTATATTGGTAAAAATAACAAAAGAAAATTTAAAAAAAGGTGACATTATTGCTTTTCATCAGGATGATGCTATTATTACTCATAGAATTGTTTATATTGATGGAGAAGTGTTAACAGTAAAAGGTGATAACAATAATACGATTGATAATCCTATAGTGGTCAATGATGTTATAGGTAAAATAGTTAAGATATATCCTGAATTAGGAATATGGAAGAAAGTTTTGAAAGAACCTAAAATACTAGCTTTAATTTTTGTCACGATGTTACTTTTTGATTTTGCTTTATCATATGATGGTAAGAAAGACAAGAAAGTAAAAGAAAAGAAAGAAGAAATAAAAGAAGTTGTTTCTTATGAAGTACCTAAGAAAAAGGAAAATCATGAGAGTGAAGAATTACTTTCTTTAACTAGAAAGATTGATGTTTCTGAAATTAATAAATTACTTGAGGAAAGTAATGATAAAGAAACTAAAAAAGAAGTAGAAAAAGTTAAGACTGAGATGGTTAAGGAGGAAAATATTTTTCCAGAAGAACCTAAGAAAAAGGAAAAAAATATAGATTATACTGTTCGTTTGGACTTAAATGAGATTCATAAAAAGGTTGACGAACGAATGAGGTGAAAATAATGAAAGGAATTAGAAAGATATTTTTAAATATTAATTATAAAAAATTAACAAAATATTTGTTTCTTTCTTTCCTTTTGTTAATAACATTAATTTTATTTGGAACATTTGATTTTACTCAAGCTAGATATGAGAGTGAAGTAGAAGTATCAGGTGGTCCTACATTGGCTTTCTTTATTGTAGATGTTACCACTCAGAGTGGTCATATTAAGTTAGATGAAATGATACCTAGAACTGAACCTTATACTTATACTTTTAATGTGTCTAATTTTAATAATCAAAAGAGAGCTAATGTTGATTTAACTTATACGATAGAAGTTATTACTACTACTAATATGCCATTAAATTTTCAAATATTTAAGGGTAATGATATGAATACTATGCAAGTAGATCATGATACTACTACTACAGATGAAAATGGAGTATATTATAGACATTTAGTAATTGATGATGCTTCAATAATGACATATAGTGCTAATCATACTGATACATATACTTTATGGGTTGAGTTTCCTTTGGAAAATAAGGATTATCCTGATAAATATGAAGGTATTATTGATTTAGTAGATATAAAAATAGTAGCTGAGCAGGTAGTTTAATATGAAAAAGAAAATAAAGTATAAAAAAATTATTATATTGATTATGGCAATATTATTCTTAATATTTGTTGGGCCTATTTTGGCTAAGTTTGTAACTGATACGTATCATAGTTACTATCTTAGTTCTAAACATTTTTATTTTACTAGTAATAGATTAAAAAAGAACAATCCTACTTATTTAGTTAATAATTGGTCTGGTGTTGGATCTTTTAATATTGATGTAGGACTTAGTTCTATGAAAAACAGTTTGGTTTATTCAGATTATGATATTCCTTATACTATAAGATGTGTTTGCCCTACTGGTGTAACATGTAGTTTTGATAAGACAAGTAGTACTATCTATGGTGCTGATCCTAATCATGCTGATTCTGTGGTATTATCAGTTAATCCTGGTAGAACATATTCGGAAAACGAGAGGTTATCTATTTATATTGAAGCTTCTAGTACAGCTCCTTATGTGGAAACTATTGGTGCTTATTTTGAATATGTTGTTGGTAAGCAAGGTGTTACTTATGAGATAGAGGATGAAGCTAATAGGCCTTATTTGATATTAAAAATTACTAGTGCTATAAATTTCTGTAAGGTTACTAGTGCTTTTCTAACTTATCAAGTAAATGATATAATTAGTAGTAATACTTATGTTACTTTGTCTCCGGAAAATAAATTGAAATGCGCTAGTAAAAAAATTGATTTGAGTTTTAATCCTAGTGTTATATTGTTGGATACTACAAGTAATATTGTTGATGTGAGTACTTATACTACACAAACTATATCTTCTGTTGATTATATTAATAGTCTTTCTTTTGGAATTGGTCCTGTTAGTACAATGGCTATTAAATTTTATAAGGTGAATGTTAGTAATAATTATACTTATCCATACGAAAATAGCAGTAGTGTTGTTACAGTTAATGTTCATGATTAATTGAGGTGATTTTATGGACTACAATATTGTTGATAAATATATTAATTTTATTAGAGAATCTTATATGGATTTATGTAAGATAGTATTTAAAAGTAATTGTAAGAAGGAATTATGTTTAGCTTTTATAGAGAAATATATTACTGTTAGATATTATAATGAAACTAATTATCCTGGGGAAAAAGATTTTATTAATAGAATTAATAAAGAATTATTAGATTTATTAGATAAATTGGTACTTGATGATAATTTAGATGATCTTAAAAATATTGTAGCTTTGTTTGGATATATATTCTATTTTGATGATGTTTGCGTTATGACTAGGGAGATGGAAGTTATAGATGCAATTATTAATGATGGTATTATTAAAATATCTAATAGTGATAATATGCATGAGGAACTTAAGAGTTGGTATCTTAGTTATAATTTAAATAAAGAGAGATTTCATGATGCAATTAATACTAAGAAATTTAATTTAGTAGAAGAAAAAATACATCATAGATTATATAGTTTAGTATTAGAACATAGTGTTAGAATATCTAATTTATATAGTGAATATGCTATTGATAAGGCTTATAATAGTGGAGTAGTTAATGAAGATAAGTTGTTTGTTACTTATATATTGGCTTCTAATACGGTTTTAAGTAATGCTATTAATTTAGATTTTTCTAAGTATTATCTTGTTTCTTTAGCTAGTACTTTATTTACTAAAGAGAAGAAGATTAGTAGATTACTTAATGTTATAGATAATCCTTTATCTAAGAAGTTTATTCATATTAAGGTTACTTATACTGATTATAAGGAAAATAAAAATATGATAGATAAACTTATTAATTCTGGATATTCATTTATTATGGAATTAGATTCTAAGTATTCAGGAGATAGCAATATGTTGTATTTATTTCCATATATAATGGTACAAAAGGATAGCCCTGAATATGAAATGTTAATGAGAGATAAAGATTATCTTAAATCTAAGATTATTAAGTTTTAGGAGGTAAAAATGGATACATTTTTAAGGTTTTTATATGAATTTTTATCACAATTTTTTAATGGTCTTAAATATATGGTATTAGGTATATTCAACGGTTTTAAAAGTATATTTAATTTACCTGAATATGTAAAAGTTATTAATGAATATAAAAATGATTTTTCTATTCCTGAATGGTTACTTGTAGCGGTGGTTATTTTAGTTACTTTGGCTTTACTTGCTTTGATTATATTTATGGTATATTTCTTAATTAGAAAGTATATTAGAATAAGGAAGTCTTTAGTGGAACAAGAATCTTTGCTTGAAGAGGTTAGTACTTTAAATAACGAAGTAGCTAAATTAGTAAAAGAAAAAGAAACTATTTTGGCTATGAAGGTATCTAAGCTAGGACTTAAGCCTGATGAATCTGATGTAGAAGAGGGCGGTGGGGAATCTGATAATGTAGATCCTAATACAGAAATTAGATTTCCTAAATTATATGAAGTTGATAATAAATTTAAGGATTATAAGGTAGCTAATTATGGTAATACATTTGAATTACCTGAATTAGTAGAGTTATTTAGAAATTTTGCTGCTAGTCATTTAAGATTATATTATACTACAGATATGATTAGATTATTTATATCAGCATTAGCTTCAACAAAACTTGTAATTTTACAAGGTATATCTGGTACAGGTAAGACATCTTTGGCTTATGCTTGGGGAAAATTTTTGAAACATGACTCTTGTATTGCTTCAGTACAACCATCTTGGCGTGATAGAACAGAGTTATTTGGATATTTTAACGAATTTACTAAACGTTTTAATGAGACAGAAGTGTTAAAAGAAATGTATGTTGCTGGATATACTGATGATGTATATACAGTAATACTAGATGAAATGAATATCTCTCGTGTGGAATATTATTTTGCAGAAATGTTATCTATACTAGAGATGCCTAATAAAGATGAATGGATAGTAGAAATAGTACCTAGTGCTTGGAAGAGTGACCCAGTTCATTTAATGGAAGGTAAATTAAAGATACCTCCTAATATGTGGTATATTGGTACGATCAATAATGATGACTCAACGTTTATGGTTACTGATAAGGTTTATGACCGTGCTATGCCTATTGATATTAATGATAAAGGTCAAGTTTTTGAACCTGAAGATATTCCTGCACAGGATATTAATTATTCATATTTGGATAAGAAGTTCCAAGATGCTATTAGTAATAATCCTATTCATGAAGATAATTTGAAAAAGATTGAAGCTATGGATGATTATGTTATTCAACATTTTAGAATAGCTTTTGGTAACAGAATTGTTGCCCACATGAGAAAATTTGTTCCTGTATTTGTAGCATGTGGGGGAGATGAAATTAGGGGTATTGATTACTTTATAGCTCGTAAGATATTAAGAAAATTTGAACAATTAAATATTGCTTATATAAGAGATGAAATTGATGGATTTGTTAAGTTCTTGAATGATAATTTTGGTGAAAACAAGATGAGTGAATGTATTGAATATCTATTGAGACTTAAGAAAATGGCGTAGGTGAGTTATGGATAAATTAAAAGTGGTTGACTTATATGAGAAAGCTAATGAGACTAAGGGTGTAAAATTTAATAATAATATTCGTTCTAATTTAACTGTTAGTACAGATATGAAGAGAGTAGAAGTAGATTTTGAATGGTTAGATTTAATGGAGGATACTATTAAGTACTTAGATAATATTTTAAGAAATCCTAACAGATTTATTGTTAACGAAGAAGAGATTGTTAAGGTGGAACTTGCTAGAAGAATAACGGTAGAGAGTATTAGACATTTATCTAAGCATACTAACTATATTCAAAAGATAGAGGATAATGGTGATGTTAAACCTTCTAAAATACTTAATATTCAAAAAGATGAGAGTTATGATACATATGAAAATAGGCTTATTTATACTTTAATTGAGAATATGCGTAATTTTTTAGAATTAAAGAAAAAAAGTTTGGTTACTTCTGCTAGTTTAAAAGATGTTAAGAAAGCTAAATATAGTGCTAAAAGTATGGTTGGTAAAGAGCAAGTGTTTTTAGAAATGAATTATACTTCTAGTTTGATGGATAAAAAAGAACCTAAAGGTGAAATTCCTTTAGCTGATAGATTACAAAGACTTGATGATGATATTACAATGTTAACCAATACGGATGTATATAAGACATTAAAAAAATTACATGTTGCTAGAGTTATCCCTCCGATTAAGAAAACAAATGTAATTTTGAAAAATACAAACTTTCAGTATGCTATGAAGTTGTGGGATTATTTGCAGGAACATGTTGCTAATGATACAAAAGTTGTTAAGAGTAATCGTAAGTATGAAGAAAGTGGTGTATTGAAAGAGTATATGGATAATACTTTCTTATTAGATTTTTTGGCAATGGATACTTTATCAGAGGTTGATAGTAAAGAGAAAGAAATGGAAGTTATTGAAGAAATTACTGATAACTTACTTCAAAGAATAGTGGAGCTTAATGTTGATATGCCGCTTACTACTTTGAAAGAAAAAATTGGAGATAAGATAGCTATTATTAAGTATCGTAAGGAAGCTAGTTTGGCTGAGATACAAAATACTTTTTCTAAGGCTATTAAGGATTATTTAGAAGATATAGAAAATTTAAAATTAGGGTGATGATATGAAAATACTTTATAAGATTATTAAAGGGATTATTACTGTGTTTTTATTAATAGTATTATCTTTAGTTATATTTCAAAAAGTTACTAATAATAAAATAGTAGTTGGTAATGTATATGTTTTTCAGGTTGCTTCTGGGTCTATGAAGCCTTATTATAAAATAGGTGATATTGTAGTAGTTAAAAAAACAGATGCTTCTTCTTTAAAAGTTGGCGATGATGTTACTTACTTGGGGCGCGAGAGTAATTTAAATGGCCTTGTTATTACACATAGAATTATTTCTATTAGAGATGATAATGGTAAACTTTATTTTACTACTAAAGGTACTGCTAATGATGTAGAAGATCCTGAAATTACTATTGATGATATATATGGTAAAGTTATGTATAAGACTATTTTATTTAGTTTTGTTGGTAGGCTTATGACTAATATTACTGTTTATTATTTATTGTTTGTATCAGTGGGAGTGGCTTTTGCTTATGAAGTCATTACAGCATTTTTTATAAAGGATGATGATAGTGATGATAAAGAAAAGGAAGAAGATAAAGTTTAAAATATCAAGAATAATTTTTTTGATAGTTTTAATTGCTTCGAATACTTTTGCGTGGTTTATATATGCCAGTAAGGTAGATAGTGATGTATCTGTTCATATTAGAGCTTGGAATGTTGTGTTTGAGGGTGGAGATACGCAGACTTCTAGTATGATTAACTTTGATGTTGATAGTGTTTATCCTGGTATGGAGGATTATTCATCTGATATTACGGCTTATAACTATAGTGAAGTATCTGCTAGTATGACTTTTTACTTATTGGAAGCAAGAATACTTGGCGATACTTATGTTACTGAAGAAGGTAGGGCAGAAAGGGGCGAAACTCCTTTAGCAACAGATTTAACTAGTGCTGAATTAATAGAACAGTTAGAAGAAGACTATCCTTTTACAATATCTTTTAATACTTCTAGTGCTACTATTGACTCTGTTGATGGCGAGGAAACTTTCACTCTATCAGTAGTGTGGCCTTATGAGAGTAATAATGATGAATTAGATACAGAATGGGGAATAGCTGCTAATACATATAAAGAAAGCAATCCTAATAGTTCTAGCATTGCTTTAAAAGTTAAAATTACAATTATTCAAAATAATCCTAGCTAGCTTTGACTAGCTTTTTGAATGAAGTTAATATTGACATCTACGCTGGCTATACCGTTCGCACTAGCTTCAGTATCGTCAGCGTTATCTAATTCTTCTCCTGTTCCATCGAACCATTCAATGTAGATACGATATGTTTCTGTTCTGGTTTGTTCTTCTAAGAGATGTGTTGCTGTTATTACTGTATCATTTGTGAAGGAAACAATGGGATCATTGTTTTTTTTGTATCCAGTGAATTTTATATCGGATACAGTATTATCATTACTTAGTGATAAGGTTATTGTTTCATCAAATGATACTCCTACATCAGAATAATCTATTGTAATATCAAAGTATCCTGTGCTTGTTGGAGCTATTACGCCACTGGCTATATTAGTGTTTGTATCATATACGGGGGTAATAGTGGTAGAAAAATCGCTATCATCTAATACATCCTGAGTATTAACAAGAAATGCCCATCTAGCGATAGTGAGGTCGCTAGTAGCATCAGCACTAGATATATATTTAGCATAAGTATCTTCAATCATATCTATAAGCAATATTAGAGAAATAAAAGCAATTATTAATCTTAATTTTCTGTTAGCTAGCAGCTTATTCACACTATCCCTCCTTTACTATATATAATAATTTTATCAAAAAAAATATGATTGGTATTTAATTTGAATATTAAAAAAAATATTTGACAAATAGTTGACAATCAAGGAAATATAAAAATTATTCAAAAAATATATATTTTCGTATTGCAATTTTTGTCAAAATAAGTTATCATATATTTATATGATAGGGTATCATATTTATTATGGTGATTGTTTATGGCTAGAGAAGTTATTGTAACTGCTGATAAAGTAAAGAATCGTAAGAAGCGAAGTAAAATTGTAAGAAGAGCTTTATTGATATTATTATTCTTTTTGATAGTACTGTATATTATATTGGATATTATATATAGTGAAGGAAGGTTTACTGTTACTTTGGATTCTAATAGAACTTTGGAAAGTGGGTTGGCAATATTTGATAGTCTAAATAATAGCCATGGTAAAAGGAAACTTGAGGCTACTCCAATAAAGTTTATGGATAATATTTCTTATAAATGGATACCGGATGGTGTTGATAAGGAAGCAGACGGCCCACATAATGGACAAAATTACATTGCTTATAGTTTTTATGTAGAAAATCAAGGTGAGCGGGTTCTTAATTATCACTATGAGGTTATTGTGGATGATATTATTAAGAATGTTGATAATGCTATTAGGATAAGAATTTATCGTAATGGAGAATATACTACATATGCTAAGCGTGATACTATGTTTGATACTATAGAAAAAAATACTGTTCCATTTAAGGAAATAAAAGAATCTGAAGGAACTATCATTTTGGAGAAAGTTGCTAATTTTAGACCTGATGACTTAGACAGATATACTGTGTTGGTATGGTTAGAAGGCGATGATCCTGATTGTACTGATGCTTTATTAGGTGGCGAAATTAAAATGCATATGGTAATAACCGAAGAACATATTGAACAAGGTTAGGAGTGAAATTAATGAAAAATAAAAGGGAAGAAAAAAGAAATAAGAAAGTTAGAACGCTGATATTATTATTGTTTTTGACAATTATAATGTTTGGTACATCAACTTATGCATGGTTTACTGCCAATAGAGTAGTTACTATCGAAGCTATTGATGTAAGAGTTGAAACTAGTGATGGTTTGCAGATATCTACTAATGGTAGTACATGGAAATCTATTATTACAAAGGATGAAATATTAGCTGGTTATACTGGTCATAATAATTTTGTACCTGATGTATTAGATGCTGTATCTACTAGTGGTAATGCTCCAATTGCTAGTGGTAAGAGACTTATGGATATGTATGGCAGTACTATTGAATCTGAAGTTGGAGTTAATGATGGTAAATATACTATCTATACTACTAAGATTGATGAGACTGCTGCACAAAAGAAATTTATTGCATTTGATATTTTCTTAAAAGTAAGTAGTAATAAGACTGTTTATATTAATAGTGATGCTGGTTCATATTCAGAAGTTATTAAAAGATCTGGTGATACTTATGCGGATCGTGGATTAAAGAATGCTGCTAGAATTGCTTTTGTTCCTACTGGTGAAGCTGCAGCTGAGGCTTCTATTGCTAATATTACTGGTGCTATATATACTACTGGTGATCCTGATAATCCTGTTCCTAGTGTTAAAATATGGGAACCTAATAATGATACTCACTCAACTGCTGTTGTAAATAGCGTTGCTACTGAATATGGTTATACTGGTGTTACTGCTACAGGAAGTACACCAATTCAATATTATGGTATTAAGGATGCTATCCCTTCTACCAATAAAACAGATTTAATTAATACTGTAAAGGGTACTGTTACTTCATATAATGATGGTACTGATGATATTACTTTCTCAGAGGCTGTTACTACTGGTACTGTTACTGACTCTACTGATTATTCTACAGCTGGTATATTGTTATCTACTCCTGCTACTTTAGCTAGTGGTAAGAATTATAAAGCTTTTGATTTAAAAGCTGGTATTACTAAGATGCGTATATATATGTGGATTGAAGGACAAGATCTTGACTGTGAAAATAATGCTTCTGGTACTGATATTACATTTAAACTTGAATTAAGTATTAGAGGAAATACGTAGGAATAATTAAGAAGATAAATATATCTTCTTTTTTTATTGCTTTACTTTATTTTTACGACAAAATATGCTAAAATTAATAATAGGAGAGTAGGATTATGTTGCAGTTAAAAGAATGGATTTATAAACATAAAATAATTCTTATTTTAGCAGTTATACTTACTGTTCTTTTGTCATGGAATTTTATTCATTCTTTTAGTGAAACTGTATCTGATAATTCGTGGGATGGAGTAGTTGCTACTGAATTTTCTTCTGGTAATGGTACAAGAGATAATCCATATGTTATAACTAGTGCTTCTGAATATGGGTATTTTAAAGAATTACTTGAGGGTAGTGATGCTTCTTTATATTTAGATAAATATTATGTTATTACTGATAGTTTTAATTATGGTAACTATAGTATATCTATTAATAATATTCTACCTTTTACTGGTACTTTGGATGGTACTGGTCATAGTATATATGGTGCTACTTTAAATAATTCGTTATTTAATGAATTAGATGGTGCTACTATTAAAAATATTAAGTATAGTTTAAATATTACAAGTGATAAGACTTCTGGTATTTTATCTAATAGCATTAATGATACGAAATTATCTTATTTTATCTTGGATGGTTCTATTAATGGGAATAATTCTGATATTACTGTATCTGGTATAGGTAATACTATTAGTAATTCAGAAATTGAAAACATTGTTATAAATGTTGATGCTAATTCTTCTAATTATGTGTCTATTTCTAATAATATTAGTTCTACTACTATTAATAATGTGTTAGTAAGAACTGGTTATAATCATTTATCTTTTGATAGTGAATATGAAGTGGATGAATTTTCTATTAATAATGGAAATGTTATTGTTTCTGGTTTAGATAAGTATGCTAGTGAAGATTATAAAATAGTTATTAATAATAATAGTTTTTATGTTTCTTCAAGTGAAATTGTTCTAGAACCTGAAAATGAATCGGGGTTATCTAAGAATTTAACTTCTCTAAAAGGATTAAGAAGTGCTTCGATAACAGTACATGATTCAGGGATTGTAACTGCTGATCATGCTATTTATATTAACGATCTAACAAGTGATTATAATTATTATATGGGTCTTAATTATACTAAAATTACTAATACTAATGGTACTATTCCTACAGGTACTAATCAAAATTTATATAGTAATTCTAATTTGGCTACTGTATATATTAGGTATAGTAGTGCTGATATTAATGATTCTAGTATGTATGGATCTGTTAGTGTTTCAGAGGATATTAGGGATTATTATTACTATAAGAGATATCCTGTGGTAAATGGTTATATTACTTTTGATTTGATTGATAGTCCTTGGGCAAATAGACCTACTGATATGGCATTTAATGGATGGGTAACTGATTATGATGGTGCTACTATTTCTTTGGATATGGACACTTATGTTAGAAGTGTTAAGATACCTGTATCTGATATAAGTAATCCTATTTCTATTACATTCTATTCTAGTTGGACTATAGCATCTGTAGTTACTACAACTACTTTTACTAATTTGAAAAGTGTTGGTATGAATGCTCTTACACCTTCTTATGGTGATTTAACTATTTATTATGTAACAGCTAGAGTTAATAATAATAGTAATTATCCTAATAGTAATGATTTGTATGATTTAAATGGTAATCATATAACAAGTGGTAGTAGATGTAGAACGTCTGGTGGTT
Organism: uncultured Clostridium sp.; assembly: GCA_964652515.1. Taxonomy (GTDB): domain Bacteria; phylum Bacillota_I; class Bacilli_A; order RF39; family UBA660; genus CAG-914. The sequence goes on from CAZZAK010000001.1 coordinate 20,599, forward strand.
GTACTTATTTAACTAGAAATACTAATAATACATATAATGCTAATACTAGTTATTATAGTGTTACTCCTAATGGTAATGGACCTGCTACTGTTACTAGAGTATATCCTCAGCAAAAACCAATTCCATATTATGATGGAGGTAGTGCTGCTGGATACTTTATTAGAGTTACTAGTGGTACTGAAAATATATATTCTTCTACTGGTGTTAAACAGGATAGTTGTAGTGGGACATGTTATAAATTGCTTCAATACAGTGATGGAAATATAACTAGTGGTACAACGTATTATTATTTAACGACTAGAGATACTAATATTTTTGCTCCTACTAGTACTAATAATATTACTGCAAATAATATATCTTCTACTAAACCTATGACAATTACTGGTATTCATAATGGAACTGATAATAGTAATAGTCGTACTCTTAGAATGACTGATGATTGGGAAATAGCTGCTGATATTAGAATAGAATTTATTCGCTTTTATGTTAGTGATACTACTACTAATGTTTCGGAATTTGATTCTGATGGCTATGAAATAATTGGTAATTTTAAAAATGTTAAATTAGGTAGAGGTTTAAAAAGAAATGGTAGTAATTTAACGGCTAATAGTTTTGTTGGCGGCTCATCAAGTTCTGCTACTACTCTTTCTAAGTATACGTTTATCGTAGAATCTGGCTTTTATCAAACTGGTAGTGCTGTTGGTTATGGTAGTGCTGTTACACACAGAGTACTTGCTAATGTAATTTTAGGTAGTGATTATGATAGAATAAGTAGTAATGGTAATAACAATTTAATTGTTTATTATGCTTATGCTGGTTCTTGGGGTTCTAATTTATATAATAGTTCAAATAGTTCTAATTCTTATGATACTCCAGCAATTTATACTGTTGTCAAAAGTGGTTCTTTTGGGACAAATAAGGCTGATTATGCTGCTGGTATTTATGTTGGTGGACGTTCTAGAGGTACACACTATTCTTTACGTGAAGCTTTAGTCGAGGGTGGGTACATATATAATTTGATTGGTGGACCTTCTTCTGATGATGGCAGAGCTTCTAAAAATGATATTATTATTAATGTCAAAGGTGGAGAAATTGACTTAGTCTTTGGTGGTGCTGGTGCTTCTGATACTGTGGGTAATAAGATATTAAATATTACTGGTGGTACGATTAACTATAGTATTGTTGGTGGTTCTAATGCGGCAGAGTATAGCTCTAGTACAAGTAATCCAAATGGTAAGATTGATGGCGATACTTTACTATATGTAGGTGGTAATGTTACTGTTGGTACTAAAAATGATAAATTATTTACTATATCATCTGGTGATGTTTATGGGGCTGGTAATGGACGTGTGAATGAACCTACTATTGGGGCTGTTAATAATTCTACAGTAATTATTGGACCTACTGCTACGATTCGTGGTAGTGTATACGGTGGGGGTAATAATGGTGCTGTGGGTGGCAATACAACTGGTAGTGCTACTGGTGGATCAGGTTCTACTGTTACTAGTGGTGTATATGAAGACGAGACTACTGATAATAGTATTCGTTATTATGGTCCTAGTCCTGATAACTATATACAGTTTAATGGCGAACTTTATCGAATAGTGGGATTATTTAATAATGTTAGTACTGCAAGTGGTTCTAAAAACTTAGTTCGTATTGTTAAGAATACTTCCTTGGGTAATCGTGCTTGGGGAGACGCTAATATGACTACTGTTGAGACTAATACATCAACGGAAACAACTAGTGGATACTTTGCTAATAATACTTATAATTATACTAATTATTATAAAAACTATTATAATTTTTATGTTAAAAATGATAATACTACATCTAATATGTATAATTATTTGAATACTACTTATTATAATGGTTTAAATAGTACATATAAAAATTATATAGAAGAAGTTAATTGGAACTTAGGAGCAACAACTAATACTAATCAGAATACTAGTGCTTTCTATACGGCAGAGAGAAGTAATGGAGTTGTTAATTATTTAACGGGAATAAATCAAACTGGTAATGGAAATTCTCTATATAGTTCTTCTTTTAAAGTTGGATTATTTTATCCATCAGATTATGGATATGCTAATAATGATAGTTCATGTCTTAGTAGTAGTTTGGGTTCTTATTCTGCAACTTGTCGTAATAATAACTGGATGAGTGGTATGACTAATGCTTGGACAATGACTTCTTCGACAGATGTAACTAATGTTACTAGAACATATCAAGTTAGTCAGAGTGGTAACTGGTTTAATGGTTATACTTATACGATGAATAGATATTATCATGTAAGTAATCGTAATTTTGTTATTGGAACTGGTGGTCTTGAACTTAAAGATATTTATTATACTGGTAATGATAATGATGCTAATAACTACTATAACACTGGTGCTGTTTATCCTTCTTTCTATTTAAAAGAGGATGTAACAATATCTGGAGGTAGTGGTAAAGCTAGTGATCCATATATTATTGGTTCATCTAATGATACACTTATTGATATTATTGATGAAATTATGCATCCTTCTGAACCAACAGAACCACCTGTTATAACACATGATGAAAGTGAATATATGGCTAAGACTCGTATAGAGATTCTTGGTGGTAGTATTTCTGGATCAGTATATGGCGCTGGTAATAAAAATGGTGCTGGTAATGCCAATAATAATAGATTGGCTCTTGCTAAAGTAAATATTAATATGTCTGGTGGTAGTGTATCTGAGTCTATTTATGGGGGAGCTAATGCTGAGGGTACTGTATATGGTGATGTATTTATTAATGTGATTGATGGTACGGTATCTGGAAATGTTTATGGTGGTGGAAAAGGTGGACCTGATAGTGAATCAGATGGTACATATGTAACTGATAATGTTAATGTTACTATTGGTTCAAATGCTACTAATAACTTACGTATTAATGGAAGTGTATATGGTGGTTCAGCTTTTGGTACTGTTAATGCAAGTTCTAATACTGCTACTGATTCAGATTATGCTACTAATGTTACAGTTAATGCTGGCGTTATAACTGGTAGTGTTTTTGGTGGTGGAGAAGGTGATGCTAATCATACTCCGTATGTAATTGGTAATATTAATGTAACTATTAATGGTGGAAATATTACTAATGTATTTGGTGGTAATGATCAAGCTGGTAGCCATACAAAACTAAATAAAGTGGAGTTAGCTGGTGGAACTATTGGTAGTGTATATGGTGGTGGTAATAAATCTAGTGTTACAAATACTCATGTATATCTTGATGGGGCTACTGTTACAAATCTTTATGGTGGATCTAATACTTTAGGTAATGTTAGTACTACGGATGTAAAAATTAGATCTGGAAGTGTTGGTAATGTTTATGGTGGCAATAATGAAGGTGGTACTTGTGGTGTTACAAATGTTTTAGTTGAAGGTAGTGCTACTGTTTCATCTAGTTTATATGGTGGAGGTAATCAAGTAAGTACTACTACTACAAATGTCTTATTAAATTCAGCTGGTTCTACTATTCCTAATGTATATGGTGGAGGTAATTCTGCTAGCGTAACTACGGCTAATGTTACAAAAGGTAATGTTAATGTTACGAACCTATTTGGTGGTTCTAATTCTAGTGGTACAGTTGGTGAGAGCCATATTACTTCTTCTTCGGGGACTGCTACTAATATATATGGAGGTAATAATGCTGGTGGTAGTACAATAGATACTTATATAATATTTAATGGAGGTAGTGCTACTAATATATATGGTGGAGGTAATAATGCAAGTAGTGATGTATCTAACATAACCGTCAATAATGGTACTATTGGAACAATATTTGGTGGAGGTAATAATGCTGGTTTAACAACATCCAATATTCATATGGTTACTGGTAATGTTACTACTATATATGGTGGATCTAATAATACTGGTACTGTTACTACTACGAATGTTCAAATTGATAATACTGCTTCTACTGTTTCAAATGTATATGGTGGAGGTAATAGTGCGCCTGTTGGAACTACTAATGTAACTATTACGGCTGGAACTTTTGGTAATATTTTTGGTGGAGGCAACTTGGCACAGGTTACGGGAAATACTACTTTAGATATTAATGGTGAAACTATTAATACAAATATATATGGTGGAGGTAACTTTGGTGTTGTTAAAGGTTCTTCTACTGTAACCATTACAAATGCTACTATTTTAGGTAGTGCTTATGCTGGAGGTAATGGTTCTACAGCTACTTTGGAAGGTAATACTAGCATCACTATAGATGGTAATACAACAATTGGTAGCGTTAATTCAGTGGCACCAACTTCTGGATGTGTTTTTGGTGGAGGTAATCAGGCGGTTACAGGAACAGAGACTGACAATGATTCAATAAGTACTGTTAATATTGTAGGCGGCCATATTTATGGAAATGTATATGGTGGTGCTAATACATCAAAAATATATGGTAATACAGTTGTTAATATTGGACAAAGTGCATATACTTCTAATACGTTAACGAAGACTGATATTCATGTTCACGGCCATATCTTTGGTGGTGGTGAAGCGAATGCTAGTGGATCAGAGATATATGACTGGTCATATATTAGTGTTACTGAAGGTGTTAATATTACTATTGATGCTGATACATATAATAATTTCTTAATAGATGGTTCATTCTATGGAGGAGGTAATGCTTCAAGTGCTTCAGGTGATAGTTATTTAATAATAAGAAATTATGGTGAGAGAGAAGATCCTAAAGATAATATTTCTATTCAACGTGTTACTTATGTTACGATAGATAATTCTAGCATTTTATTAAGAGGTGCTGTTGATAGAGCTAATGAATATTCTAATGAATTGTTTGCTATTAGTAGAGTAGAAAATTTGAAACTTAAAAATAATTCAGAATTATATTTAGTTCGTGGAGGTAATTTATTAGAAGAATTTGAAAGTTTAGACTCTAATGGCAATATAGCATCTGTTACTATAGATACGGAAAATAATACGGTAACAAAGACGGTTGATAATCGTGTGTATATGTATGAAGGACGTAATTTAAATATTGCACACGATCAGCAGGTAACTGATTATGGTGAAGTTCATGGAATGAGTTTTTTTGGAATATTTAATTTTGATAATAATGGTCATGTTAATCCAGGTATTTATAGTAGTGATTATGATCCTGGTGATACTCTTCCTTGGGAAGGTACTTTTGGTAGAGGTAGTTATGTACTTGGTGCTCATGTTACTAATCATAATATAAAAGTAGATGGATTTTATAGTCACTTTATGGATGAAGAAACACAGGAAAACAAAGTTGATTATATTGATCCAACTCCTAAGACTGGTCAATTCTATATGTGGTATATTGGAGAGAATGTTATTGAATATAATGTTAATTTAACAGCTTCTAAATATTCTACTCTTGGTGCATTAGAGGTTCCATTCTTGGATTTCTCTGCTCCAAATACGTCATTTCAGATAATTGGTTTTGATAGTTCAGAAATAGCATCAGGTATTAGTTTGGTTGATAAAAATACTATTCCTAGAATAGCTCCTAATGTAAATGATGCTAATACAAAATTTGGTTTAGCAATGGAAGCTTCTAATACTGGTTGGTTAACTACTGGTAAGACGACATTCTATACAAGGGAGCCTGGTTATGAAGGTATAACCTATTATGAAGGTGAAAATTCTGATGTTGCTCCAACATTACTTTTCTATTTATATCATTCTAAGAACATATCAATAGCTCAGGATTTGGGTACGGTTAGAATTAGTGTAATGGCAATTACTAAAATTAATGCTTTATCTAATCAGGTTAGAAGATTAATTATAAATGTTAATATGTCAACATTATTGGCTACTACAATGGATTATGAAGGAGCAATGACACCAGGTGATAAATATGATTTATTCACATCAACTTCTAATAATATAACTACTAAGAGTAAATTTAGTGTATATTATTCATTATATGCCGCTGGAACTAATGTATATCGTAATGGTTATCATAGAGCTTTATCATCATCTTATATATTACCTGTTGGTACAAAGATCACGATGTTAGATTTTATTAATGGTGTTCCTGAATATTATTATCATGTTATAACAGCAGCTGATGTTAGTGCTGCTACGGCTGAATATCAACTTGAAAGTGAATGCTCATATAATTTATCTTTGTTTACTAAGATGGGTAGTAGGAGTAATAATAGTAATTATGATGATGCTTCTAAAAATGCTATTTATTATAATGGTACGGATAGTTATGAAGAATTTATTTTTATAGTAGATTTTTCTGATACAAATATTAATGGTAATCATCTTGGTAATTCATTATTAATGGAAATGAGAGATGCTAATGATGAATCTATTATTTCTGTTCTAGGTCAGCAGCAAAGTCAACTGGTTTATAATTTATATGATGGGCTTGATTCAACAATTTCTGTTTCAATAGATCCTAGTTTAGATCCATTGTATATTGGATATAATGATATATTAGAAATGTCAATTGATTATAGTGCTCAAACACTTTCTGGTGTGACTATTACGGATACACAATATTTTGATTCTAAATTGGGAGCACAAATATACTTGGTTGATAGTCATAATAATGTTGTATCTGGTACAAGTTTAACTGGTGCATATTTTGAATTAAATGGTGTTAGATATTATCCAGATATTGATGGATATACACATATTAAATTAGCTGATAAAGTTGGTAATACTAAAAAATGGGTAATATTCAATACGGAAAATGCTAATATACCAACTGGAGAATATACTTTTATGTTTGAGTTTTTTGCTTCTCCAGATGGAATATACTATAGTAGTGGTAATCCTGTTTATTATGATCTCGATATTGAAATAATTAATACTACTTATGGATTAAATCCACAGATAAATGAAAATAGTATTATATTTAGCGCTAACAATGATAAAGATTTATCTATGACAATTGCTTATACTTCATTACTTAATAATCCTAATATTAGGTTAAGTATGTATCGTAGAAAATATGATACTGTTTATGATACGAATTATGAGCAAGTAGATTTCTTAGATTATATAAATGGCACATTTAATGAAGGTAATTTGTATGAGTATATAATTTTAGGAAGTCCGCAGTCTACTAATACATTGCTTTTTGATATGAAAGATGAACTACTGACAGGTACTTATAGATTATCATTTAGATTATATGATGGTGATACACAAATTGGTGAAGTAATTCGATATATTATAGTAAAGTGAGGTAATTATGGAAGGAAATATTAAAGAGGTTTCTAATCAAGAATTAATTGAACTATACAGGTTAATAGTTAGTCATCAAGAATACTTAAATAGTGAACTTGAAAAGGTTAAGGAAGAGGAAAAAGAATGATTGATGAAATTAATAGTAAGTATGAAAATTTTAAGAATGTATTAGATGTTTTACCTGTTAATACTAAGTTTAATCGTAAGAGAAAAAGAGAATATATTCTTGAAGAAATGGAAAATGATAATAAGAGATTAGAAACTATAAAAAAAGAAATTGAGTCTAGAATTAGTAAATTTGATAAATATAAGGAAAATGATAACATAACTAAATTAGAAAGTGATTTAGATAAATGTAATATATTGAATGAATGGAATAGTTATAATAATAGCTATGAAAAAATGCATTTAGATTATTATTTATATCAATTACACAGATATTATAAGGAAGATTTAGTTAGTGTTAATACTTGTATTAAAACGATTATAGATTCATTTAAGAAAGTAGAAATTAATTTAACTAGTAATGATTTTAACTTTAATAATTATGTATCTATTTATATGGATAAGGTACTTGGTGGAGCTAATGATTTAGAACTTAGAACTTTATTTGAGGATATATATTGGAAAAATCCAGAAATTATTCCTACTATAGAGATTAATTTTAAAAGTATATATCTAAAGTATGAAAAGAAGATTGATAAATATTATGAAACTAGACATAATGAATTCTTGAAGAAACATACTGATAAAGAATTATGTGATAAAAGGATTAAAATAAGTAATGATATTAATAGATTAAAGGGTATAGATACTTATTTGAATTTATCTAAATTTATTAATGGTGAATATGCTATAAATAGTTTTAAAGAATCAGAGATAGTTAAGAAAAGAGAAGTATATTTTAGTGAAGGTAATTATAGTTATGATAAATTAATTAATCTGTATCAAACTTTAATAGAATTTAATCATTTAATTAAATATAAATATTTATTTGATGATATGAAGGAAAAGTTAAATACTAAAGATACTTTAAAAGGTTCTAAAGCTAATATCTTAAAAGAAATTTCTAAGAATGAGAGTGCCTTAATTAAGTTGAATAATAAACAAAATAAGAAACCTCTATTTGGTAAGAAGAAAAAAGATGATAAGTTATTATTTGAATATAAAAAAGTATTAACTACTTTAATGGAAAGTTATGATAAATTAGATGAGGTATCTTTTAATGATTTGATTTTTAGGAAACTTAATGCTGATAGTACTATTTTAGATGTATTAAAATTAATTACTTCTAATTACTTATATTTTGTATCTAAGACTATAGTTCAAATGGAAGGAACTCCTATTAGTACTATTACAGATATGTTTACTGAATTAAAAGATTATGTTAATAATAATAACTTTATATTACTTAATAATATAGCTTTATTAGATGAAAAACAGATGAAACAATTAATCGTAGATAAATATAATTTAGATAGTGTTAAATTAACTGTGGATAATTTAATGGATAGTAATTTAGAAAATACTTTAAAAGATATTAAATTATTAATTGATTATGAAAATGTAATAGAATCTAAAATAGATATTTTAGATTTAGAATTATATTTAGAATATAAGAAATTGTTAGAAAAAGATAAATAAAAAAAGAAGTTCTATTTTGAACTTCTTTTTAATATATCTCTTGCAGCAATTAATCCTGTCGCAGCTGCTGCGACAATGTTACCAGCTTTACCAGCACCATCTCCGATGAAATAAATATTTTCATCTTTTATTTTCATATTATTATCAGTTTCTATTTCGTTGGAGAAGAATTTTATTTCTGGTCCATATAATAATGTATCATCATTATTAATACCAGGCATTATTTTATCTAATGTTTCTAGTCCTTCTAAAATATTAGTTATTATTCTATATGGCATAACTAATGCTAAGTCTCCTGCTACACAGTCTTTTAGGGTGGGTTCTATAAATCCTTTATTAATTCTATGCCATTCACTTCTTCTTCCTTGACGAAGATCTTTTAATGTTTGAATGATTGGTTTACCATCTCCTAGAACATTGGCTATTCTTGCAATAGATTCACCATATAATCTAGTATCTGTTACAGGTTGGGTTAAGTTAACTTTTGATATAAAAGCAAAGTTACTATTATTAGATTTTTTATCTTTATTGGAATATCCATTAACACAGATATATCCTTCATAATTTTCTTTTGCTACATATCCACCAGGATTAGTACAGAATGTTCTAATTTCATCACCATATGTTTTAGTTTTAATGAATATTGTTGGTTCATAGAACTTACTACATATATCATCCATTATTTCTTTTCTAACTTCTACTCTGACTCCTATTTCAATACTTTGAGATACATACTGGATATTATGCTTATCAGCATATTCTTGTACCCACTTAGCACCAGTTCTTCCAGGAGCAACGATAACATTCTTAGCTTTAAATTCTTTATTCTTAGATATTACTTTATAAGAATTTTTCTCATTAATAATATCTTCTATATCAATATTTTCAAATGTATCTACACCTTTATCTTTAAGGTAGTTAGTGAATTCTTCAATACATTTTGGTAAATAATCTGATCCAATATGTTTATTTTTAATAATTAATAATTTAGCTCCAGCTTTAGCTACTTCTTTTTTAAACTCTAATGCTTCATCCATGTTTTTAGGGAATGATGGAGCATCCATTTTAAACTTAGTAAATATTTCTTCACAATCATCAATTATCTGATAAGCATCAGATTCACTCATATATTTAAATAAATCTGACTTACCAAGTTTAGGAATAAAGTTTAATTTACCATCAGAAAATGTTCCTGCTCCGCCATAACCAGATAATATATTACATGGTTTACAGTTAACACACTTTCCTCCATTGACAGTCATTGGACATATTCTTTTATTAGCTAATTTACCCCTGTCAACAATAGCTATTTTTAATTCCTTATTCTTTTCTTTTAATTCATAAGCTGCAAATAATCCCGCAGGACCAGCTCCAATTATAATAACATCGTACATATATTTTACCTTCCTATATGTAAATTATAACTTACTTTTAATTTGAATTCAAGATATGGTATAATTAATGTGGTGAATGATATGGAACTAATTAAAGCCACATTTGAAGTGTTTATTAAACTAATTACAAATAAGTATATAATTATATCAGCAACTTTAGCAATTTTAGCAGATATTCTATATCCAAAATTTAGAGGATTTATGGGAGAATTTTGGGTAAGACAAGAATTAAAAAAACTGCCAAGAGATAGATATAAAATATTAAATAATATAATAATAGAAGAGAATAACAATACACATCAAATTGATCATATAGTTGTTTCAAAATTTGGTATATTTGTAATTGAAATGAAAAATTATTATGGACTCATACTAGGGGATGAATATAAAAATAAATGGATTCAATATTTAGGTAAAAAGAAAAGTTATTTTCAGAATCCAATTCATCAAAATTATGGCCATATAAAGGCGTTAGAGAAATTACTTAATCTAAATAACAATTTTTTTATTTCAATCGTTTGTTTTTCTAATCAGGCAAAATTAAAGGTAACTGTTAAAGATAATGTGGTTCATCTAGATTATTTGATTAAGACCATTAAAAACTATAGAGATATTATTGATGATTTTGATATAGATACAATATATGATAAAATTATTAGTCTAAATATTACTGATAAATCAGAAAGAAAGAAACATGTTAAAAATATTAGAACTAAAATAAGTGAAGACAATAAAAAAATAGATAATATGATTTGTCCTAAATGTGGTGGTAATTTAGTTAGAAGAAATGGTAAATATGGAGAATTTATTGGATGTTCAAATTATCCAAAGTGTAAATTTATTAAAAAGTGAGGTGGGTATTCAGGAAAATTATTATATTTTAGTTGTAAATTATTAAAAATAAATAGAATGGAGAAATAAAAAATGGAAGAGATAAAAATTGTAGATAACTATATGGATGATAGAGAATTTAGAAACTATATTAATACTATGTTCTATAAGCATGATTATTATCTTATCAGTATAGATGATGTTAGAATATCAGATGGAATCAAGAAGAATGATAATGATTTAATTGTTACAAAGAATAATATCAAATATACAGTTCAGACATACTTAAATACTAATATAGGTGAAAAACAAATTACGGAGACATTAAACGACATGAAAAAGGAAGAACTGTCTGCTGGAATAATAGTAACTAATTATTATGCAGATAGTGATATTAAGAATAAAGCACTAGAAAATAATATTACTATTTTAGATAGAGCTGAATTTGAAAATGGAATTTATGATTAATGCAATCAGCATTAATTAATTTAACCAAAAATAAAAACCAACCCCCTGAAGACGGAACGATTCAATGTTCCGTCATTTTTTTGCCTTTATTTTCAAGGCTTTTCATAATTTATAATATTTAAAAAAATGCTTTTACATTTACTTTTACATTTCCTAGTGGGAAATGTAAGAGTTTTTTAGTCTAATTTATTCATCGTTTGAACTATCTCATCCATCTTATTTTTAAATAGGTGAGAGTAGGTATTTAATGTTTCATCAATTTTAGCATGACCTAGATATTTAGCAACAATCATGATACTTGCACCATTATTAATTAATACTGAAGCACAAGAGTGTCTAAAATCATGAATTCTAATTCTTTTAACACCAGACAAATCACAAAACTTATTTTTAGTGTGTCTAAGTATACCATCACCAAGTGGTTCCTTATCACCAAAGACAAACCATTTTTGATTGAATCCGTATTGTTTCTTTTCTCTTAAATATAATTCATGAAGATCATTCATAACTCTTTCTGGAACAGGCAATGTTCTTGTACTTGTTCTAGTTTTAGGTGTCGTAATGATATATTCGCCAGTTGAGCCTTCCTGAACCACATTTTTAACTACGGATAACTCTTTATTAAAGAAATCAATATTATCCCAAGAAAGGCCTCTTAATTCACCCCTACGGAGGCCACAAAAGAATAATACTTCAAATAGTGTCTTCCATTTAATATCATCTATTACTGATATAAATTGTTTAAAATCTTCCCAAGTATAGAATTGCATTTCTTTTGGTGGCTTATTTGGATCATTAAACTTTTCCATTTTGTTATAAATAGAAGTAAAGTTAAAATCATGCCATTTAGTTCCATAATTAAGAATAGTCTTTAATAACTTATAATATCCATTCTTAGTCTTATCAGCTAAATCTAGAGCACCAACTCTTTTTCTCCAAGCAATATAGTGTTCTAATCGAATATCCTTAATCTTTAACTCGTAGAATTCACTCAATTCTTTAATATTTACTCTATAAGATCTTAAAGTAGTTCTCTTAACTTTATCCTTCTTATATTCATAAAATTCTTCAAAGAGTTGTTTAAATGTCATTCCGGTAACATTTATTTCTTTAGTTTCATATCCAACTAAGAAATCTCTTTCAGCTTTTAAAGCCTCATTTCTAGTCATATAACTTCTTGACATATAAGGTTTAGTTCTTCCATCAACCTTTATCTTATCGTAAAAATACCATCTTCTACCATCTTTGGTAGCTTTTTCTTTTGGTAACTGTCGTACAGCCATTTTATATACCTCCTTATCGTGCTATACTTCGAATTACCTCTTATACAACTCTAATATAGCACATTTTTATTTTTTTACATAATAAAACCAGATATGTTTTTCATATCTGGTCAGTTTTAATTATTTTTTGGTATATTTACATCTAGGATAATTTGAACATCCTATGAATGAACCATATTTTCCATTTCTTTCAACTAATTGGCTTCCACACCAAGGACATTTGCTGGGATCTTTATCTATAATATTTTCTCTAATGTTTTTTATATGCTCTAATTTTATATTTTTATCTGTTATATTATTTTTATTAATAATTTCAATTATTTCATTTGGATTATCAATAATAATTTCTTTATATGATAATATTTTATTAACAATTGTATCATATCTAACAAGTTCACCATCATCTTTAATTTTTAATTTAGCTCTACTAGGAATACAAACAACATTAAATATTTTATTTTCATCAATGTCAAGTAGTTCTGATAATGCTTTAACATGACCATAATTTTGTCTAATTGGATTAGTGTAATATAATTTCTTTTTTCCTAAATGTCTTACCCAATTTTTATCATATTTATTACCTGTTATATAACCATTATATTGTTTAGTTTCAATAGAGAATATACCATATGGCGACACAATAACATGATCGATTTGATGTGTAGAATTATTAACTTTAATAAATACATCATTTATAATTGAATATTTATCTTTGGGAAGAGTATTTAGTGCTTCCTTAGTCCAATGTTCACCAAACCATCCAATTATCTTAGCCCCAAATAGGTAATATATAATAATTATTACTAAACTAATAATAATCATTGTCAAATATAGTGGGCTTGTTAAAATTGCCTTATAAAAAGATCCCATTTAAATCACCTAAATATATTATAACATTAATTATTTAATTTGATTATTCTTTCGAGTCTATCAATATCTATTTTTAAAACATCAACAACAGCCTGCATAGGTAAGTCATTACCAGGAATAAAATATCCTTCATTAATTAACTTATCTTTTATTTGCTTTTTAATATCCAATGCTTTATTTCTACCACAACCTAGTAATTTCATTAAATCAGTTAAATTACACCATTGTTTAGTTATTATTTTCATTGTTTCTTCAGCTCTCATTACTTAAACCTCCCGTTATTTCATTAATTATTTTTTGTATTTCTACTTGTTCTTCTGGCGAAGCTTCATCATTTGAAATCTTCTGTCCATTCCAATATCCATCACCATAGAGTGGTGGTTCTTTATTTACTTCAATTTCATTAATTTTTAAAATATGAATATAGTTTTGTCTATGACCATTTTTATCAACATAGCCCTTTGGTATACCTTCAACATAAACATCCTGTCCAACTCGTAACTCTATTTTATGAGAATATTCAATATACATTCTGGCACTAAAAAAGGATAAGTTATTCTTATCCTCACCATTCTTATCTTTGTATAATTCTTTTTGGCATATATCAAACCAAATATAATCTTTATCAACTTTATCCCTTATACTAGTAATGTATCCATGATATTTTATATAGTCTACTAAATCTTTCATACCGAAACCTCCTTTACCTTTTACTAAGGCCTTTGTATACTATTATATTTATATATTATCTTTATTTATTCTGTTAGTATTTTATATCTATATTGTAAGAAATAATATTCTATTATGTTAGAAATTTATTTCTAAT
>CAZZAK010000002.1:0-34241 GCA_964652515.1 uncultured Clostridium sp.
TAGAAATGGAATTAAAAGGACTTTATCCTGATAAGAATATTGAGGCTGTTGTGGCTAGGGTAAGAGATATAGAAAGAATGGAAGATGTATTTAAAAAATATCGTCCTCATATAGTATTACATGCTGCTGCTCATAAACATGTACCACTTATGGAAAATAGTCCTTTGGAGGCTATTCATAACAATATATTTGGTACTTATAATACAGCAATTCTTGCAGATAAGTATAAGGTAGATAAATTTGTGTTAATATCTACTGATAAGGCTGTTAATCCTACAAACATTATGGGAGCTACTAAAAGATTTTGTGAACTTATAATTCAAGCCAAAGATAAAAAGAGTAAAACAGATTATTGTGCTGTAAGATTTGGTAATGTATTAGGTTCTAATGGTTCTGTTATTCCACTATTTAAAAAACAAATTGCGAAGGGTGGACCTGTAACAGTAACTGATAAGAATATTACAAGATTTTTCATGACTATACCTGAAGCTGTTAGCTTAATACTTCAAGCTATTACTTATGCTAATGGTGGAGAAATATTTGTATTAGATATGGGAGAACCTGTTAAGATATATGATTTAGCAGAGACTTTAATTAAGCTTACTGGTTATGTTCCTAATGTAGATATTCCTATTAAAATTACTGGTCTTAGACCTGGCGAAAAACTATATGAAGAGATATTGATGGCTGAGGAAGGGTTAACTTCTACGAAACATGATAAGATATTTATATCTAAACCTACAGAAGTATCTTATAGTGATATAAGGGAGTCTTTAAAAGTGTTATCAATGATTGAATATAATAAGAATTATTCTATAAAGAGAGTAAAGGATACAATGAAGAAAGTTGTTCCTACATATCATGAATTTACTATGGAGGCTAAAAATGAAAAAAATAAATAATATCCCTTTTTCTCCACCTGATATTGGTGAAGATGAAATTAGTGAAGTAGTAGATACTTTGAAGAGTGGGTGGATTACCACAGGACCTAAAACTAAAGAATTTGAAAAACAAATAGCTAGTTTATGTGGAACTAATAAAGCTGTTTGTTTAGGTTCTGCTACTGCTTCATTAGAATTAATTTTACGTGTATTAGGCATAGGGAAAGAAGACGAAGTAATAGTTCCTGCTTATACTTATACAGCTTCAGCTAGTCCTGTTTATCATGTTGGAGCTAAAATAGTTTTATGTGATATTGGGAAAGATAATCCTGAAATGGATTATGATAAGTTAGAAAAATTAATTAATGAGAACACTAAAGCTATAATTGCTGTTGATTTAGCTGGTATTATATGTGATTATGATAAGATATATGAAATAGTTAATAGGAATAAGAAATTATTTCATGGTAATAATGATATTCAAAAGAATTTTGGTAGAGTAATTGTTATTGCTGACTCGGCTCATGGTATTGGGGCTACAAGATGCGGGATACATTCTGGTAATATTGCAGATTTTACTTCATTTTCATTTCATGCTGTTAAGAATTTAACTACTGCTGAAGGTGGTGCAGCTACTTGGAAACATACGGATTTTATTGATGATGAAAAATTATATAAAGAATTTCAATTACTATCTTTGCATGGACAAAGTAAAGATGCCTTTAGTAAAATGGGATTAGGTAATTGGGAATATGATGTAGTGGGATTAAACTATAAATGTAATATGACAGATATTATGGCTGGTATTGGACTTGCTCAAATGAGAAGATATTCTAAATTAATGAAAAGACGTCATCAAATAATTGATATGTATAATGATGCATTTAAGAAATTACCAGTAAAACTATTGAATCATGAAGATGAGAAACATTGTTCATCTGGTCATTTATATCTTGTTAGAGTAAATGGAATAGGGGAAGAAGTACGTAATCAAATAATTGTTAAAATGGCAGAATTAGGAGTGGCTACTAATGTACATTATAAACCACTACCTATGTTTACTGCTTATAAAAATTTAGGATTTGATATTAAAGATTATCCTAATGCTTACGAATTTTATAAAAATGAAATTACGTTACCTTTATATAGTTTACTTACTGATGAACAGGTTAAGTATATAATTTCATCATTTAAAGAAGTATTAAAGGAATTAAACCTATGCTAAAAAAATATAGTGATTTACCAAAAGAATTTCAGAATAAAAAAGTACGTAAGTATTATGAAATGTTAAGAAAAAAAAGATTATATTTGGTATTTAAACGTTTATTTGATATAATTGGTGCTTTAATTTTATTAATAATTTTATCTCCAGTATTCTTAGTATTGGCTATTATGATAAAGTTAGATTCTAAAGGACCAGTATTTTATAGACAAGAACGTATTACTAAATATGGTAAAAAATTTAGAATATTTAAATTTCGTACTATGGTTGTAGATGCGGATAAAAAAGGTAGTTTAGTAACTACAAATAATGATAATCGTATTACTAAAGTAGGATATAAAATTAGAAATAGTAGATTAGATGAAATTCCTCAGCTAATTAATGTATTATTAGGAGATATGTCTTTTGTAGGTACTAGACCAGAAGTAAAAAAATATGTTGATTTATATACAAATGAAATGTATGCAACATTATTATTACCTGCTGGTATTACATCAAAGGCTAGTATTAATTATAAAGATGAAGCAAAAATTATAGAAAAATATCAAGGTAAAATGGATGTTGACTCTATATATATGAAAAAAGTTTTACCTGAGAAGATGAAGTATAATTTAGAATATATTGAAAAGATAAGTTTTATTGAAGATTTAAAAACATGTATTAAGACTATATTATAATAGATTGGAGTAAGGTATGACAGTAACATTTATAATTGTGGCATACAATGCTGAAAAATATTTAAATGATCCTTTGAATTGCTTGTTAGAACAAGATTATGATTTAAAAAAAATTGAGGTAATTCTTGTTGACAGTAATTCTACTGATAAAACAAAAAGAGTAATGTTGAATTTTAAAAAGAATTATGCTGCAAAATTTAAAAGAATAGTTTTATTAGATAATCCTAAGAAAACATTGCCATGTGGTTGGAATGTTGCTTTAAAAAAATCAACTGGAGATACAATATTAAGAGTAGATGCTCATACAACATTTCCTAAAAATTTTATAAGTGAGGATATTAAAGAAATAAATACAGGTGAGGATATTGTTGGAGGTAAATGTGAAAGCATAACTTTACATAATTCAAGAAAAGAAAAATTGTTATTAATCGCTGAAGAATCTATTTTTGGTGCTGGTATTGCTGATTTTAGGAGGAAACAATCTAGAGAGTATGTTAATACTTTGGCATTTGCAATGTATAGAAAAAAAGTGTTTGATGATGTTGGCGAGTATAATGAAAATTTAGCAAGAACAGAAGATAATGAAATGCATTATAGAATGAGAAAGGCAGGATATAAATTTTTGCTTTCTCCAAATATTAGGACATTCCGTTATGCTAGAAGTGATTTCAAAAGTATGTTAAAACAAAAATATGGCAATGGTAAATGGATTGGTATTACGATGTATTATTCTCCTAAATGCTTTTCTTTATATCATTTTATTCCTTTATATTTTGTGATTGGGATAATATTTAGTGTAGTACTAGCTATTTTGCATATACCAATATTTTTATATCTTTTAGCGGGTGCATATTTATTATTTAATATTATTAATCTAATTATTATTATGATAAATAATGGTTTTCATTTTGAATTTTTATTGTTGCCATTTATATTTCTATTATTACACTTGTCATATGGTTTTGGAACTGTTGTTGGATTGTTGAAAGGACCTTTTTATAAATGGAAAAGAAAAAAAATGTTATAGATGTAACTATTATTGTTCCTGTATATAATGTAGAACATTATCTAAGAAAATGTTTAGATTCGTTAGTAAATCAAGATTATGATAATAAAAAATATGAAATTTTAATTGTTAATGATGCTTCAACGGATAAAAGTATTAATGTTATTTATGAATATCATAAACAATATTCAAATATTAGTGTTTATGATTTGAAAAAAAATGGTGGTGTTTCAAACGCAAGAAATATTGGTATTGAAAATGCTAAAGGTCAATATCTAATGTTTTGTGATGCGGATGATTATTATGATACCAATGCTATTAGTATTATGATGTCTTATGTAAAAAAAGAGAAAGCTGACTTTATTATGGCTAATTATTATATTACTAATGGTATTAATAAAATTTCCGTAGATGTTTCTGGTTATTTTAGTAATATGATTATATCTAGAGAGGAAATTGTCAGTTATATGACGTTAACTTCAAGTGCTAAATTGATAAAGAAAGATTTATTTATTAATAATAATATAAGTTATCCTACTGACTTAAAAAGGTGTGAAGAATTGAGCGTTATTCCTATTGTGGCTTATTTTGCCAATAAGGCTGTTGTTATTAAGGATACTTTATATTATTATTATCAACGAAGTGATTCTGTTTCCAATACAAATTCTAAAAAAACTCCTATTGGTGATTTAGATTATTTTGATAAATCTTTTGAGAGATTTGTTGCTAATATAGATTCTTTAAAATATTCTCAGGAAATCGAATTTAGAGCTATTGATCATTTACTATACGGGAAATCATTAGTTATGTTAAAGTCTGGGGTGCAAAGAAAATATATAGTTAATCATATTAATGATTTTAAAAGAAAGTATTGTAAATTTACCAGAAATATTTATTTTAAAAAATATAATATAGGTAAAAAAATATTTGTATATTCGTTAAATTGTAAGTTGTTATTTGTTTCTAAATTATTAGCTTATATACACGGAAAATTAACGGGGTGAAATTATATGTTAGAAAAGATTAAGAAAATGAAATTAATTGATTATTGGCATTTCTTAATATTAATTTTATGTTATATTCCAAGTTTGGTTTTAAAATTTATTTATCCTAACATTTGGATTGTATCTGAAAATGGCGATGATGCAAAGGATAATGGTTTTGCTTTCTTTAAGTATATGATGACTAGTCATCCTGAAATTAAATGCTATTATATAATAACAAAACAAGCTAAGGATTATAAGAAGGTAGAGAAGTATAGTAAAAATCTTTTAATACATAATTCAATCAAGAGTATAATTTATATAATGGGATGTAAGAATTTTGTATCATCACAATTGGCATCTAGTTTTCCATATTCTAATATATTTTTTAATTTGTATATGGCTCATGTTTTTAAATTTAATTATATATTTTTGCAACATGGTATAACAAAAGAGAATGTTAAATGCTTTTATAAGAACGAGAGCAATATTGACTTATTTTGTTGTGCAGCTAATCCAGAATATGATTATGTAAAGGAATATTTTGGCTATAAAGATTATGAGGTTTCTAAACTTGGATTTTGTAGATATGATAACTTGAGTAGTGAGTTTACCAATGACGATAGCATATTATTTATGCCTACGTGGCGTAAGTATCTTGAAGCTAGAGATGGTGTAATTAATTCAGACATTGAAAAACAATTTTTGAGTTCTAAGTACTATAAAACTATTTATAAGTTGATTAATGATAGAAGACTAATTGAGTCTTTAGAAAAGAATAATAAAATATTGTATTTTTGTCTTCACGATAAAGCTATGATATATAAAAAATATTTTACTTCTCCAAGTAAAAATATTATTATTGTGGATAAAAGCAGTTCTAAGACAGTTGATAAGTTAATTAGAGAATGTAAATATTTAATTACTGATACATCAAGTGTATCTTTTGATTTTGCTTATCAAAAAAAACGATTATTGTATTATCAATTTGATTACAATGATATAATTAAAGGTCATTGGAGTAAGGGATATTTTAATTATGATAAGGATGGTTTGGCAAGGTAGTTAAAAATCACAATGATTGTGTTAATGAAATTATTTTAGCAATTAATGAAAAATTTAAAAATAGTAAATTATATGAGCAAAGAACTAAAAATTTCTATTGTTTTAATGATAAAAATAATTGTGAGAGAACATTTAATAAGATAAGAGAATTATCTGACATTAAAGATGTAGAAAGAAAAAATAGGCGTATTAAAAATCATAAAAAAAATTATTTATTTGTTATACTAGTATCTTTACTTATTATGTTGTTGGGAATAACATTTAATCAATATATTTTGATGTTATTTGCTACTATTTTATTGTTTTTTCATAATTTATATTATGGTTTATTAATGCCTAAAAAAAATATATTCTTTAATTTATTTCATGTATCTATTTTTACCTTTTTATTAGGCAAACCAATTATTCAAACCCTTTCTAGTGTTAAATGGTGGATTAAATATTCTGAATATTCTGAGAAAATGACTTTAATTAGTATTTGGTTAACTTTATTAGGATTATTTTTGGGTTCATTTTTGAATAATAATAGAAAATTAAATGTGGATAACAAGTTTATTCTTGGAAAAAAATACTTTAATGAAAATATTTACTATATTAGAAAATATTCATTCATTATGTTTATGATAACTATATTATTTAGGTATGTTTGTGAGATTGAAAAATATATCTTTATGTATGGTAAATCTTATACCGAATATTACTTATCATATTATTCTAGTTTGCCTTCTGTAGTCAATTTAATTGGTGGTATGGCTGTAACTTTTTTAGTTATATACTTAGTAACATTGCCAAACAAAAAAGCTACAATAGGAGTAGCATTAATATACTTGTGTTCATTTATTCCTAATTTTTTGATTGGTCAAAGAAATCCTTTAATTTTAGCTGCTTTATTATTCTTTTCATATTATGTAGTACGTGATTGGTATGAAAATTCTAACAAGTGGGTTAATGTTAAGGAAAGATTTTTGATATTGTTGATTATTCCAGTATTGATTATAGGACTTGATATATATAATTATAAGAGAGATAATGCTAGACTTAATGGTAATATGTTTGAATCTTTTGTTGATTTCTTTTATACACAAGGCATATCTTTCGATGTGTTAAATATTGGCTATAGCAATATGGATACGATTAGGTCAATGAATAAAAATTATGTTTTTGGACCTATAGTAGATTATTACAGAGATAATACAATTGCTAAAAAAGTATTTAAGTTACCTGGCCTTGGTATAGGCAATAATGAAGTAAGAGCATTGAAGGGGAATAGTTTTACACATATTTTAGCTTATTTGTCACGTAGTGATTACTTACAAGGTCATGGTTATGGTTCATCTTATATACTTGAGTTGTATTGCAATTATGGATTTATTGGCTTGTTTATATTCTCAATACTTTTAGGATTTTTATTAGTTAATATTCCAATTATAATTAAATCTCAGAGTTTATTATCAATTATTGTATTGCAAATGTGTATGACTATTTATTTTCTTCCTCGAGCTGAAACCATGTCTAGCATTATGTTCATATTTACTCCTCATTTTTTAGGAAGCTTGATAGTAATGTGGTTTATAATTTATATTAAAAAAAATTTTGAGGTGTTAAGATGAGAACAAAGAAATCTGCTAGAAATGTGATTGTATCAACATTTAATAGTATTTTAAATATTATTATTAGTTTGTTTGTTCAGAAAATATTTTTAAGGATATTAGGTGAATCTTATTTAGGTTTGAATGGCGTTTTTAGCAATATGTTATCTATTTTAGCTGTTGCTGAGCTTGGTATTGGTACAGCAATAGTATATAAAATGTATCGTCCAATTGAGGAAAAAAATGAAAAACAAATTGCTAAATTAATGAATTTTTATCGTAGATGTTATCGTATTATTATTTCTGTTATGATTTTAATAATATTGATAATATTACCATTTTTAAGGTATATCATTGGCGATACCTCTGATATAAAAGAAAATATTTATTTATTATATGGGCTCTTTTCATTAGATATTTTAATATCTTATTTGTTAGCTTACAAAAAATCTATTCTTTATGCTGATCAAAATGAGTATATATCGAATTTGGTTCATTTAGGATATTTGATTTTCATGAATAGTTTACAAATATTTTTTCTTATTAAAACTCACGAATATTTAATATACTTAATTATAAAGATTGCTTGTAGGTTTTTAGAAAATTTATTAATTAACTTTATTGTTAATAGAAAATATGCGTATATAGGTAGAAATAAGAATTTAGAACTTGATAAAAATGAGCAGAAAGATATATTTAAAAAAATTAAATCATTGTTTTTACATAAATTAGCTGGTTTTGTTGTAACTGGTACGGATACTATATTAATATCATTTTTTTTGGGAGGATTAGTTACTGTTGGATATTATTCTAATTACAGTTTGATAATTTCTGCAGTAACAACAGTATTTAATCAGGTATTTATTTCTATTACGTCCAGTGTTGGTAATTTATTAGTTACCGAAAGTAAAGCAAAAAGATTGGAAGTATTTAATAAGATTCAGTTTTTAAATTTTTGGTTTTTTGCTTTTGCTAGTATTTGTATATTTTGTATAATAGAGCCATTTATTACTATATGGATTGGTTCAAAATATATTTTGTCAAAATTTGTATTAATATCTTTGGTATTTAACTTTTTTATGCAGGGTATGCGTAGAACAATGATGTCTTTTAAGGAAGCTGCTGGAATTTTTTATGAAGATAGGTATGTCCCAATTATTGAATCAGTTATTAATTTGGTTGCTTCAGTTATTTTCTTAAAAATATTTGGTTTGGCAGGGGTATTTTTAGGAACAATAACTAGTACTTTAATTGTGTATTTATATAGTTATCCTAAAATTGTGTATGAAACGTTGTTTGGTGAAAAAGGTATAAAGTATGTGTTGTTAATTGGAAAGTATACAGTTGTTGGTACTTTTACTTTAGTAGTTACGTATTGTATTGTAAATATTATCAATATTAACAATGATTATTTACGTGTTTTGATAAATATGATTATTTGTATGGTTGTTCCCAATGTTCTATTTATGATTATATATTGGAATAATTGTAATTTTAAATATTATTTAAATATCGTAAAAAAAATAATTCATAGAAAATAAAAACTATAAATTAATTTTAATTTATAGTTTTTTATTTAAATAGTGATTCATAGTCGTAGTTTAGATAAAAATTCTTGATATCTTCTATATGCTTTTTATAATTGTCTTTTGTAAGTAAATTATCTTTGGTAGATATTTTTTTTAATATAAATGAGTTTATTTTTTCACTGTAATGTCTAATATCTTTGTAATTATTTAAATCAGTGATTATATCATATTCATTTAAAAAGGAATATATATAGATATTTTTATGTTCTAATAGCAATTCTGTTACATACTGAATACAATCTAATTGCATATTTAATACTCCTTCTTGGTTGGCATTATCCCAATAGTAGATACTGTATGGAGGGTAAAATAAATAAAAATCAATATTTGGATATTTATCTGCTAAATCCGTTACATTTTGTTTAATATTTTCCCAAGCATTTTTGTAATCAATTTGAGTAGTAATATATGTTGATTTTTTTGACATCCTAATATATTGTGAATTAGTAGCTTTTTTTGAAAATTCATACTTATTATACCATGATGCGTAATCATCAAATGATGTGCTATTTTGTTTAGTAGCTGTTTTAATGATTGATTCAAATGCATTGGTTATAGCATTTTTATTTAACAAATAATTAATATCATTTAATTTATTATCATCATATAAATATTTTGGATAGTTATTTGAATTATATGCTATAGCATCTTTTGGTTCATTTAATTTATATAAATCTAGACATCTCAATATTATTTTTATATTGTCATTGTAATTTGTGGCTGTTATTAAATTATCGTTGATTTCTTTAAACATTGCTCCTGCAAATGGTATTTTAATGCTATTAACATTAAATAATTTATTAAATTCAGAAACTTTAAAATTTTCTACCATTGATGTTCCTGTTATTATTGCATTGTAATCAAAATGTTTTATAATACCATCGTTTTGGTATCTTTCATTATCGAGAATATATGCAATATTTGTTGATGGTTTACGATAATGAAAATATGGGTCAATTATAACTACTATGAATGCGAAAAAAAGAAGAATAAGTGAAGATATAATTAATAGTGTAATTACAAATTTTTTGCTCATGCTTTATTTCTCCTTTGATATGATTTCTTTAAAATTTAGTTATTAATTAGAGAAGAGCTTATCATAGTTGTAATTTGTATAAAATTCTCTAATATCATTTATTTTGCTTTTATAATTATCTTTGTTAATAATCTTTTCATTATTTGCCATTTTCTGAAGCATAATTGAATTGATTTTTTCACTATAATGCTCGGTATCTTTATAATTATTTAGGTTAGTAATAATCTCATATTCATCTAAAAAAGAATATAGATGTATGTTTTTATGTTCTAATAATAATTTTGTTGTATATTCGATATAATCTAATTCTTTATTTAGATCTCCATTCTGATTGAGATTATCCCAATAATAAATACTATATGGAGGATAAAATAAATAGAAATCTATGTTTGGATATTTATCTGCTAAATTTGTTACATTTTGCTCAATATTATTTTTTATAGTAATATAGTCTTTCTTGGTTATTATTCTATTTTTCTTTTTTTTGCTGCTTCTAATATATTGTGAATCTACCATATCTTTTGAAAACTCAACACCAGTATATTTGTACCAAGCACTATAGTCATCAAATGTAGTGCTGTTTTCATTATCAATTGTTTGTTTTAGGAAATTAATAGAGTTAATAATAATGTCTTTATTTAATAAATATTCAATATCATTAAATATATTGTTATCATATAAATATGTTGGATATGTATCATAAGCTATAGCATTTTTAGGTTTATTCAATTTATATAAATCTAAACATCTCAATATTATTTTTATATTGTCATTGTAATTTGTGGCTGTTATTAAATTGTCGTTTATTTCTTTAAACATAGCTCCTTCAAATGGTATTTTAATGCTATTAACGTTAAATAGTTTATTAAACTCAGAAACTTTAAAATTTTCTGTCATTGATGTTCCTGTTATTATTGCATTGTAGTCAAAGTGCTTTACAATCCCATCATTTTGATATCTTTGATTATCTAATGTGTAAGTTAAATGTTTTATTGGTTTATGATAATGAAAACAAGGATCAATAATAATAACAAATGAACTTAGTAAAACAAAAATAGTAATAGTAGATATTAAAGTGATAATTACAAACTTTTTACTTGACATAGTAATCCCCCTTTATTAAAAATTGAAATATAAAAATGTACTAATTCCACTAAATGATATAATACTCCATACTAGTAGTATAACTACCTTGATAATATTAATAGGTGTTGATTTGAATTTTTTGGCTTTTTCAATTGTATTTAAAGAACCTAGCATAATTATAAATGTAATTATAAAAAATAATAGTGGTATGGCATATGGAAAATATAAATCAATTTTTAATGTTTTAAAAATTAAATTTAGTTCTGGTAATTCAAATGCGTTAATTATATTTTCATTAATTGGCCCAAAGTTACATAAAAGGATACGATAAATAATTCTTAATGCTTGTTTTATTGAATCTGCTCTAAAGAAAATCCATGCAATATTTACAAAGCCAAATGTTATCATCCAATTAAGAACTGGATGTAATTTGTCAAAGAAATTTTTATATTTTCTAGTAACTACAGAAAAAATTCCATGTAGTAATCCCCAGAAGACAAATGTCCAATTGGCACCATGCCAAAAACCACTTATTATAAATATGATTAATATATTAATGTATGTTCTTTTGACTCCTTTCTTGCTACCGCCAAGTGGAATATAAATATATTTTGTGAAGAATCTTGTTAATGTCATATGCCATCTATCCCAAAAATCATTGATATTTAATGCTTTATATGGTGAATTGAAATTAGTTGGTAAATCAATATTAAACATTTTGCCTAAGCCTATAGCCATATCGGAATATCCAGAGAAATCAAAGTATATTTGAATTGTGTAAGATAGCATTATAATTATAGAATTTGTTGTATTGAGAGTATCAATATTGCTGTAACCCCAGTTGACAGCTATTCCAAATACGTCAGCAATTAATACTTTTTTTGCAAGCCCTAATGTGAATATATAAATACCTTTGGCTAAATTATCCCAGTTAATGCTTTTGTTTTTTTGGTTTAAAAATTGTGGTATTAATTCATCATAAGTTACAATGGGTCCAGCAATTAGCTGTGGAAAGAATGCTACGAATGATGCATAGTATAGAAAACTATAGTTCGGAACTTCTTTTTTGTATGCATCAATAACAAATGATAATTGTTGAAATGTAAAAAAACTTATTCCTAAAGGCAATACAATATTTAAAAGATTAAAATTACAATTAAACAATTTATTAATATTGTCTATAAAGAAATCCATGTACTTGTAGTAGATAAGTATTCCAATATTAAATAATAATCCTATGTATAGGAGTAATTTTCTTGAATTCTTTTTTTCTGTGATTTTAAAAATATGGTAAATCAAATAATTTATGATAATACTTAAGATAATAATTAATAAATAATATATATTAAAGTATGCATAAAACCATAGTGACATAATTAGTAAAAATGCCTGTGCTAATTTGTATTTTTTAAAATGATTTAAAGTAAAGTATCCTAACAAACATATTGGTAAAAATAAAAATAGAAAAATATATGAATTAAATAACATGCTGTTTCCTCCTTTTTTTATTATATATGTATTCTTTTTGAAAATCAATTGTATTATGCTATATATAAAATATATTGACAATGTTCTTATATACAATTTATAATTATATTAAGGTAGGTGTCATATGAGAAGTAAAATATCTAAGGGTAATGGTAAATCAAAAAGGTTAATATTTATATTACTTATTGCAGTAGTGACTATTATAGGAATAGTTCTAATATGTATTAAATTTTTAAGTAAATCTTCTGAATCTAAAAATATTGATGTTAAAAAACCAGATGATCCAGTTGTAGAAAAGCAAGTGCAAATAATAGACATTAATTCTAAAACTAGACCATATGCTGTCATGATTAATTGTCTTAATGAAGCGTTACCTCAATCTGGATTAGATAAAGCATATATTGTTTATGAACTTATGGTAGAGTATGGAATAACAAGAATGTTTGCTTTATTTAAGGATGTAGACTTTGATAAAGTGGGATCAGTTAGAAGTGTTAGAAGTCAATACTTACCATATTTATTTGAAAATGATGCAATACTTGTTCATGCTGGTGGGCAAAAAGAAACTATTGATAGAATAGCTAATGAAGGAATAACTCATATTGATGTAGATGGTCAATATGGTGTTAGAGATGGTGAACTTGCTAAAAAAAGAGCTTGGGAACATACTTTATTTACTAATTCTAATTTGCTTTCTAAAGCTGTATCAAATATGAATATTAGGAGCACTACCGATACTAAAAATTTATTAACTTATAGTGCTTCCGAATTAGATTTATCTAAGTATGAAACTAAGGATGCTAAAAACATTAGTATTAAGTATTCTAATTATCGTACTTCTAATTATAGTTATGATGAGAATAGTAAAACTTATTTACGTTCCATGAATGGTACTAAGAATGTAGACTTAGTTAGTGGTAAACAATATCAAGTTAAAAATATTATTGTATATGGTGCTAAGTATACGACTTATACTTTAAGAGGAACTGGATATCAAAAGATAGAGGATATTACTTCTGGGGAGGGATACTATATTACTGATGGGGTAGTTCTTCCTATTACTTGGAGTAAATCTAGTGAAAAAGCTCAAACTGTTTATAAAATAAAAGAAGATGGAAAAGAATTAGTTGTTAATGATGGTAATACTTATATTCAGATATATCCATCTAATGGTGGAAACTTATCTATTAGTTAATTTAAGTGTAAAAAAATATCAATATTTATTGGTATTTTTTTTAATTTATATTAATTTATGGTATACTTAATATATGGGAGATGATTTTCGTGTATAGGAATACTTATGTTGAGGTTAATTTAGATAATATTATTAGTAATGTTAAGAATATTATTTCTAAATATGATAATTATAAATATTATATAGGAGTTATTAAGGGACATGCTTATGGACATGGTGAATATATAGCTAAATATATAATAGAGAATGGTATTAATTATTTAGCAGTATCATCTTTGGATGAGGCTATAGAAACTAGGAAATATATTTCTATGGATTTTCCTATACTATGTTTAGAACCTATATCTTTGGATTATATAGATAAGGTAATAGAGAATAATGTTACTTTAACAGTATCTAATATGGATTATTATGAAGAACTTAAGAAAAAAAATATTAAGATTAAATTTCATTTAAAATTAAATACTGGTATGAATAGGCTTGGTATTAGTGAAATAGCTGATATTGAAAAAATATATGAAGATACTATTAAGAATAAATCTAATTTAGAGATGGAGGGCATTTATACTCATTTGGCTACTAATGGGGTATATGATAAATTATATAAGAGTCAGATAGATAAATTTATTTATTTAACTAGTACTATAGATTTAGAGAAAATTAAAATAGTGCATGTTGGTAGAAGTACAACATTAGATTTCTTTCCTAAATTATCTTTTGCTAATGGTGTAAGACTTGGAATAATGATGTATGGTATTAAATCTACTTTTCCTAGTAATAAGGGCATTAGAAATAAATTGAGAAACTGGAAGTATGCTAAGATAAGAGAAAAATATAATTTACCAATTCCTTATACCGAAAATGATTTAGAACTTAAACAATGTTTTAGCTTATATAGTCAAGTTATTGATATAGTTAAAATTAAGAAGGGTGATACTGTAGGATATGGTTCATCTAATATTGTTCCTAAAAGTGGATTTATTGCTACGATACCTTTAGGTTATGCTGATGGTGTGTCTACTAACTATAAGAAGATAGAAGTTAATATTAATGGTAAAAAATATCCAGTAGTAGGTACTATAAATATGGGTATGATGACAATACTTGTTGATAAGAATGTATCTTTATATGATAAAGTGGAAGTTATTTCTATTAATGAATCATATAAGGAGAAAGCTAGAGGTATGGGGGTAACTCCTTATGTATTTATGACAGGTATTAATAGTAATGTTTATAGGGTATATATTAAAGATAGAAAAGTAATAAAAGTTATTGGAGGAAATTAGAATGGATTTTGATGTAGTGTTAATTGGAACAGATATTAATGCCTATTATATGGCTAGAAATTTTCATGAAGAATATGGTATTAATTCACATGTTATTGGTAGGGTACCTATGTTATTTACTAGTTTAAGTTCTATAGTTGATATAACTATGGTAGAGGATTTATTAGATAATAAAGTTTTTGTTGATACTTTAATAGATATGGCTAAGAAAATTAATAAGAAAAAAATAATTCTTATAGGTTGTAATGATGAATATGTATCTTTGATAATTAAAAATAGTAAGGAGTTATCTAAGTATTATTTATTTAATTATACTAATCAGGAATTATTATCTAAATTGGTTAATAAAGAGAATTTTTATGAATCATTTAAAGATTCTATATTAGATTTTCCTTTAACATATATATATGATGTTAAGAAAGAATTAGATATTAATGAAATAAATAAATTTAGATATCCGATTATTATTAAAGCAAGTAATGTTATAGAATATCATATTCATGATTTTGATGGGCAAGCTAAAGTATATAAATTAAATACTTTAGAAGAAGTAGAGGATACTATTAAAATGATAAAAGATTCTGGATATTCTGATAAACTTATTATTCAAGAGTATATACCTGGTGGGGATGATAAATTATTTGATAGCGTATTCTATGTATCAAGCAAAGGTAATGTAGAGCTACAATCATTTGGTCAAATAGGTCTTCAAGAGCATACTAAAACTGGTATAGGGAACTTAACGGTTTTAATTAATGGATATAATCAGTTTGGTGGAACTAAAGAGATACAAGAAAAATTAAAAAGATTTTTAGAGAGTATTAAATTTAATGGAGCTTGTGAATTTGATTTAAAATATGATATTCGTGATAAGAAGTTTAAAGTATTTGAAATTAATCCTAGGCAGGCTAGAAGCAGTTATTATTTAACTAAGTGTGGTTATAATTTAGCTAAGTATTTTGTAGATGATTTAATTTATAATAAAGAACATGATTTTGTATTTATAGAAAATGAGGTAGCTTTATCTTTTGTACCTGATTATGTTATACGAAAGTATATAAAGAATAAAGAGTATAAAAAGAAATTCTTTTCGTTAAAAAGAAAAGGATTGTTTACTCATCCGATTGCTTATGATAAAGATATGCCAAAAGAAAGAAAAAAATGGTTATTTAGGAGAAGTTTAAATTATATTAGAAAATATCGAGAAGGTAGATGGTAATTAATGTGTGGATTTGTAGGATTTGTTGATAAGAGTCCAAAAAGTAAAAAAGATAAAATTATTAAGAAAATGGCTGATATTATCAAGCATAGAGGACCTGATTCTGATGGGTATTATACTGATGATGATGTTGCATTAGGTTTTAGAAGGTTATCTATTATAGATTTATCTGGTGGTACTCAGCCTATATATAGTGAGAAAAAAGACTATGTAATAGTATTTAATGGAGAAATATATAACTATCAGGAAATTAGGGCTGAACTTAAGAAAAAGGGTTATAAATTTAAAACTAATACTGATACTGAAGTAATACTTAATGGATATATTGAGTATAAGGAAAAGATTCTTAATAAGCTTAGAGGTATGTTTGCTTTTATTGTTTATGATATTAAAAATAAAATAGTTTTTGGAGCAAGAGATTTCTTTGGTATTAAGCCTTTATATTATGGAATACATGATGATTTATTTATATTTGGTTCTGAAATTAAAAGCTTTTTAGGACATCCTAATTTTAAGAAAGAATTAAATAAAGATGCATTAAAGCCTTATTTAACATTTCAGTATTCTCCATTAAATGAGACATTTTTTAAGAATGTTTATAAGTTAGATCCTGGTCATTATTTTATATATAAGAATGATAAACTAGAAATTAAAACTTATTATGAGATAGAATATGACAATAAGAAAGATGAACCATTAGATAAGGTAATTGATGATATTAATAAATGTATGAAAGAAAGTGTTTTCTATCATAAAATAGCAGATGTTGAAGTAGGATCATTCTTATCTAGTGGTGTTGATTCATCATATATTGTTAGTATTTCAGATGTTGATAAGACATATACGGTTGGTTTTAAGACTGATGGTTTTGACGAAACGGAACCTGCTAGAGAATTATCGAAAATGTTAAAGAAAAAACATAGGGAAGAATATATTACAGAAGATATGTTTTTTGATGCTATTCCTAAAGTACAATATTATTCTGATGAACCTCATGCTAATTTATCAGCTGTTCCTTTATATTATTTATCTAAAATGGCAAGAGAGGACTTAAAGGTAGTATTATCTGGAGAAGGTGCTGATGAATTGTTTGGGGGATATCTAGAATACTATGAATCTGATTTTGTTAAAAAATATAAAAAGATTCCATATGGTATTAGACATGTTTTAGGAGTTATAGCTAAGAAATTTCCTAAGATGTGGGGTAGAAACTTCTTAGTTAGATGTGGTATGCCTTTATATGATCATTATATTGGACAAGCATTTATTATGGATAATGAAGAAGCTAATTCATTATTGACAAGTGAATATAAGAATAAATTAACTTATCAAGATGTAGTAAAAGATACTTGTAATAAGGTTAAAGATAAAGAAGAGATTATTCAGAAAATGTATTTGGATATGAAATATTGGTTACCTTATGATATATTACTTAAGGCTGATAAGATGACAATGGCTAATTCACTAGAATTAAGAGTACCATTTTTGGATAAGGAAGTATTTAAATTAGCTAGTAAGATACCTACTAAATATTTAGTTAATGAAGGTACTACTAAATATGCTTTTAGAAAAGCAGCTTATGAAAAGATACCAGAAGAATGGTCTAAGAGAAAGAAAATGGGATTTTTAGTTCCTATTCGCGAATGGTTAAGAGAAGAAAAATATTATAATTTAGTTCATGATATGTTTAATAGAGAATGGGTTAGTGAATTCTTTAATATAGATAAGATTAATAAGTTATTAGATGATCATTATAACAATCAAAAAAACAATCAAAGAAAGATATATACTATTTATGCTTTCTTAGTATGGTATAATGAATATTTCATAGAGAGATGATAATATGATAAAACTAAATAAATTATTTAAATGTGATTATGATGTAGATATTAATGGTATTTCTGTAAATAGTAAAGATACTAATCCAGGCGACTTGTTTGTATGTATTAAAGGTGCTACAGTAGATAGACATGATTTTATAGATGAAGCTATAAAAAACGGTGCAGTAGCATTAGTAACTAGTCATCCTGTTGATAGTAGTGTTCCTTATGTGGTCGTGGATAATCCTAATTTAGAAGTTTCTAGATTGGCTAAATTAATATATGATAATCCATGTGATAAACTTCATATGTTAGGAGTTACTGGTACGGATGGA
Source organism: uncultured Clostridium sp. (assembly GCA_964652515.1). Taxonomy (GTDB): domain Bacteria; phylum Bacillota_I; class Bacilli_A; order RF39; family UBA660; genus CAG-914. The sequence continues at coordinate 18,478 of CAZZAK010000002.1, forward strand.
AAAACAAGTGTATCTACAATAGTATCTAAATTAATTGGACAAGATAAATGTGGATATATGGGTACTAATGGATATGCTACTAGTAAGTTTAATAGAAAAACTGATAATACAACTCCTTCTGCTGATAAATTATATAAATATTTAGATGATATTTATGATGCAGGGTGTGATAGTGTTTGTATGGAATTATCTAGTGAATCTATGTTATTTAATAGAATTAATGATTTATCTTTTGATGTTATTGGTCTTACTAATATAACAAGTGAACACTTGAATAATCATAAAACGTTAGATAATTATATAGAATGTAAGAAAAAAATATTGGGATTAGTAAAGAAAGATGGTTATGTTATTTTAAATCATGATGATAGTCACTATCAGAAATGCTTTGATTATGTTAAATGTAATATACTAACATATGGAAAAAGTTATGATTCAGATTTGCAAATAGTAGATTATAATTTAATGGTTAACAAAACTGATATTACATATAAATATAAGAATAAGACATATAATATATCTTCACCTTTAGTAGGAGAATTTAATGTTTATAATTTAGCTTGTGCACTTCTTATATGTATAGCTAATGGTTATGATATGGAAAAGTTAATTAATAACACTAATTTACTACATGTTGATGGTAGAATGGAATTTATAAATTGTGGTCAAAACTTTAGTGTGATAGTAGACTATGCTCATACAGAAGCTGGTATTACTAAATTACTTGAGTTTATTCATTCTCTTAAATATAATCATTTAATTGTAGTTATAGGTCAAGCTGGAGAAAGAGATACAGAGAAACGTTCTAAAGTTGGTAAGATAGTAGCTACTAATGCAGATATGGCAATATTTTGTTATGAAGATCCTCGGAGTGAGGATCCAGCTGATATTATTGATATGATGACTAAGGATATAAAAAATCTTAATAATTATAAAGTTATTATTGATAGAAGAAAAGCTATTAATTATGCTATTAATAATGCAAAGGAAAATGATATTGTTTTAGTACTTGGTAAGGGTAATGAAGATTATCAAAAATTAAGGACTGGTACAATACATTTTAATGACATTGAAGAATGTAAGAAGGCATTAAATAATTTAAAAGTAGTAAATAATATATAAAAATTAATGGGAAAAGGGTAGTAATAATGAAAAAATTAGGAATTAAAAAAATTATATTTATTGTATTGGGAATAACCATATTATTGGGTGTTAGTATTTATTTTTTAGTATTTTATAATAAAACTATCGTATATAAATGTTCAAAAGGTTATACTCAACTTAGGTATTCTAATAAGAGGCTTAATAGGAAATATTGGTCTTGTAAATTAGCAGGCATATATAAGTGTAAAAATTGTACTGTTAGTGATAATGGCGATGATTATATATTTTTTATGCAATTGCGTGACGGGGAAAAGAAAGATTTTGTAAATTCATATGATTATGTTATATTTAATACTAGTACAAAGGAGCAGATAGCTACTATTGAGAAGGCTTCTCCTGGGGATTTTTCACCTTTAGTTTATAATGATGGTAAATTGGTTGCTCTTAAATTAATAAAATATGATGCTGTCGATGGAAGTGGTCATTCTATTATATATAATTTGAATCAAAATAAAGAAACAGTAGCATTAACTTCTGCAAGGGGATTTCATTCTCGTAAGTATGCTGTTTCTTTAAGCGAATATAAAATACTCAATTCTGAGGGTAATGAGGTAAATGAAGATAATATAGCAAATAATTTAATAATAACAACAGAGGCTGGTGGTAATAATGATAGTATTTTCGATTATCTTAAGTTTGGTTTGACAAATATTGAAACTGGGGAAGTAGTTATTCCTGTTGAAAATAAAGTGTTGTATAGAACAACTTATGGTAATTTTATAGGTATTATAGATACTCCTAGAAGCCCTATAATAAGTTTATATAATGCCAAAGGAGAATTGAAATATCAACAAGGTTTGCTTTTGCCAAATCCTGCTTTTGTTGTAGAAGATGCGGGGGATGATTATATTTTGGTTGATAATCTAATAGATTATAACTCAAAATATTTTGAGTTAATGGATTATAATGGTAATAAAGTATCTAATAGTAAAATTTATTGGTCAGATATTATAAGTGAATTGTTGAAGAAAATAAAACAAACAGAATATTATGATAAGTATGCTAATATTGATGATCTTTATATAATGGAAGCATATAAAACTGGTACTTTTAAGATTAATTGTAGTTATGATGAAAATAGTTCTTTTGGTGATAAATTAGAATATATAACGTTTTCTTTGTTTGATGCATATGATACTAAAGCTTATAAACCTTTGATTGCTTCAATCACTTATGAATTCAACATGACTAAGAATACTTTAAAAAAAATTGATTAATAAATAAAAAAATCACATCATCTGATGTGTTTTTTTAATCTAGGTCATGCATAAGTAAGCCAATATTAACTAATCCTGAAGCAAGTACTAATACATATACTATTCTTGTTAATAATGCTCCATCTCCGAATAGGTATTCAACTAAATTAAAGTTAAATAATCCTACTAATCCCCAGTTAATACATCCTACTATAGCAAGTATTAAAGTGGCTTTATATAATGTATTCATAATTTTCCTCCTTGATAATAATATTTTTACCAAAAATTATAAAATTATTCATCATAATAGAAAAAATGGTCCATATAATTACATAGAAAGATTTGAATGAGGTGAGATATGAAAAAAATCTTTTTGACAATACTTTTATGTGGATTATTTTTAACTGGATGTGGGAAAAAGGGAGAAAAGGCTGTTCTATCTGAATTTAAGGATACTGTTGATAATACTAAATCGTATTATATTGAAGGACAAATGGAACTTGTGAATAATGAAGATATTTATACATATAATATATATGTATCATATCAAGCGGATGATTATTATAAAATACAGTTAATTAATATTATTAATGATCATGAACAGATTATATTGCGAAATGGTGATGGAGTTTTTGTTGTTACGCCATCTTTGAATAAGAGCTTTAAATTTCAAAGTGATTGGCCTTATAATAATTCGCAAGTGTATTTGCTATCTAGTTTATTAGATGATATATCTAATGATAATGATAGAAAGTTTAGTTCTGATAGTAGTGGTTATATGTTTGAAACAAAGGTTAATTTCCCTAATAATCCTAAATTAGTTTCACAAAAAGTATATTTTGGTAATGATAATTTACCTAATAAGGTAGAAGTATTAGATAAAGATGGTAATGTGGAGATAAAGATGGTATTTAATAAGATAGATTTGTCTAAGAATTTTGATAGTAATTATTTTGAATTAAGTAGTATATTAGATACGAATAATGTTGAAGTTCCTGAAGATGTAACTGATGAAGATAATAAAGAGACAGAAGATAAAACAAAAGAAAGTGCTACTTTAGATGATGTAATATATCCTATGTATTTACCAGCTAATACTTATCTAACTAATCAGGAAAAAGTATCTACAGAGGATGGTGAAAGACTTATATTAACGTTTACTGGCGATAGTTCATTTACAATAGTAGAAGAACCAGTAGTAGTATCTAAGTCCCCTGAAATAATTCCTACTTATGGTGATGTAGAACTTATTGGAGGATCACTCGCTGTTGTTAGCGAAACATCTCTAAATTGGTTTAGTAATGGTATTGAATATTATATTGCTAGTGATACTATGAAAACTAGTGAGTTATTAGAAGTTGCTAAATCTATAAGTGTATTACCTGTTGGTAAATAAAAATGACAAATACTTGATGTATTTGTTTTTTTAATAATTATTAGTGTGTTATAATAGAAAATAATTATATTTTTGGAGGTAGTAATGAGTAGTGATATTATGGAGTACCGTGAAGATTTATTGTTATTTGTTAAAAGTGTAATATTAAGATATTGTCCTAATGAAGAAGATAGGTGGAGTGATAGTCATATAAATCTACTAGATATAAATATTAATATTGGCAATAATTCGCAGATAATGTTTTTATTTGGTGACAAGAATTTTAAAGAAAGTCTCTCTGAGCGAGTAAAAACTGATCATATTATTGGTTTTGAAGATATAGGGAAAATAATAGACTTTATTTTAAGTGATCATGAAATAATTAGTGGTATGGGATATATAGATTCTTTATGTGAGGTTAATTTGACATTTGACATTAATTGGTCTCGTGAAAATCTTTCGGGAATTAGTTGTGGTACTATTTGCTTGAAATTAACATTTGCTAGTATGGAATTGGGGAGAAAGTATTTTTATTTATTAATCCAAAAATATTATGATTATTTGAAAAATACACCATCTTTTAAGAAAATAGAGAATGCATATATTGATGGTGTAAAAAAAATATATTTTGATAATGCTTCTAGAGAAAAGATGATGGAATTATTAAAAGTAATGGATGATGAAGAACTTAGAAAATTATTAGGTAATTTGGATAATGAGGTATTTAAAGAACTTGTAATTTCTAAGTGGCATAATGTTGATGATGAAGGTGACATTAAGGAAAGAATTAGGGGATTACCGGGGTAAATTCATTGACTAGATAGACTATCGTTGGTATAATTTGTATGAAGGGAATGGCTAGTATGAATGAGAAAGTGAAAGATTATTTTACTTTTAGAAATTTTTTAAAGTTATTAATAGTAATTAATATTATTTTAATTACTATTATTACTACTAAAGCGGTTTTAATGATAAAAGTATATAATGGCTTTTCTTCAGATGAAGTTGATAATGATGTGTCTGTTTATCAAAGTATTACTAGCTCTGAAGTTAAGAAGGGAATAGCAGCTTCTTCTTTAGTTAATTGTATTAGTTCTAATATAGAAATAGAGAAATTGCCTACTGATATTACAGATATTATTGGGAATATAAATAATTACTATAAAAGTGATAGTCGTCACTTTGCATTTAAGTATCAAGATATATATACTGGTTTTACAGTTAGTTATAATGAGAATGGTAAAATATATGGTGCTAGTACTGTTAAAGCTCCTTTAAGTATTTATATTTATGAATTGGCTAGTAATGGTGAAATAGATCTTGATTCAGAATTAGTATATTATCCTCGTCATTATCTTGGTGGTACTGGTAAGATAAAAGATATGAAACAAAATACATCTTTTAGTATTAGAGATTTAGTTGGTTATGCAATTAAGAATAGTGATAATATTGCTTATACGATGTTAATGGAAGAATATGGTAGAGTTAATGTTTTAAATTTTTGGAATAATTTAGGTACAGAAACAATATTTACTACTAATACTAATTGGGGAGCAATATCAGCATTTGATGCTTCAATATATATGAAAGAACTATATGATTTTTATTTAAAAGATGATGAATATGGTAATGAACTTATGAATTATTTTTTGAATACAACATTTAAACCTCTTAGTGGTAAAAAATATAATGTTGCTAATAAAAGTGGATGGGGTGATGGAGTTATACATGATGTTAGTATTGTATTTGCAGATAATCCATATATTCTTGTAGCTTTATCAACGTTAGGTGATGATGATAATTATCAAGATTATTTTAATTCTGTTAGTAGTTTAGCATATCAGTTACATCATGAATACTGGAAATATAAAATGGAATTGTGTTCTAATATAATGCAATATTAAAAGGATTTATCCTTTTTTTCTTTTTATTTATATGATATACTATTTAAGAAAGAGGAATATGTATGAAAAGAGAAGAAGTAAATAAATTAGCTAAAACTTTATTATTTGAAGTTAGTGATAGTGAATATGAGGAAATAAATGAAGAGTTGGATAAAAACATTCATGATATAGAAAAAATAAATCAGGTATCTGGTATTAGTGATGTAGAACCTATGTTTTATCCTTTTGATATTGAAGTTAGTCCAAGAGAGGATAAGGTTATTGATGAGTTATCTAATGATGAGATTCTTAGGAATGTGAAGAATAAACAATATAATCAAACTAAGTTACCAAGGGTGGTTGAATAGTATGAATATAACTGATTTAAGAAATAAGATAGATAATGATAAAGTAGATATTAAGGATATATTTTCAGACAGTGTTAATATGGCAAAGAAATATCAAGATGAATATAATTCTTTTGTAACAATATTGGATGATTATGAAGAAGTTAAATCCGATAGTATTTTATCTGGTATTCCATATGCATTAAAGGATAATGTATCTACTAAAGGTATTTTAACTACTGCTTCTTCTAAAATACTTTCTGATTATATTCCTGTTTATGATGCTACTGTATATAAAAAATTAAAAGATTCTGGAGCTATTTTAGTAGGAAAAACAGTAATGGATGAACTTGCTATGGGAGGTACTGGTATGACAGGTCATACTGGTATTGTTCATAATCCATATGATAAAGATAGGATGACTGGAGGATCTTCTGCTGGTAGTGCTGCTTGTGTTAAGTTAGGAATAGTCCCTTTTGCCATAGGCTCTGATACTGGTGACTCTGTTAGAAAACCAGCTGCTTATACTGGTACTGTTGGTTTTAAACCAACTTATGGACGAATATCTAGATATGGGTTACTACCTTATGCATCATCTTTGGATACTGTTGGTGTTATTGCTAATAATGTTTATGATGTGGCAGTTGTTACAGATGTTATTAAAGGTAGAGACCCTCGTGATATGACTAGTTTACCTGATGATAATATTAAATATGTAGATAATTTGGATAATGATATTAAGGGAAAGAAATTGTTTTATATTAAAGAAATGGTAGATAAAAGTTTATATGGTGAAGAGACTAAGGAAATATTAGATAAATTTGATAAAATGATAGAAAAATGTAAGGAATTAGGTATGGAAGTATATGAAGAAAGTGTACATAAGGAATTATTAGAATTAATATATCCTGCATACATGGCTATATCTAATGCTGAAGCTACAAGTAATGATGCTAATTTAACTGGTATTCATTTTGGTAATACTATTCCTGGCAAGACAGTAGAAGAAATTATTTCTAATACTAGAACCAATGGTTTTTCTAGTTCTATTAAAAGAAGATTTATTATAGGAAGTTATATTCTAAACAAAGAAAATCAAGATAGGTTATTTTTAAATGCTTGTAGGTTAAGAAGAATGATTGTGGATAAAATGAACCTTCTATTTAAAAAATATGATGCTATGATTTTACCTACTACTGAAACTATTGCTCCTAGGATGGATGAAAAAATAGAATTTAAAGAAGAAAAATATATGCTTTTAGATAGACATTTAATTATAGGTAATTTTGGTGGTTATCCTAGTATTACTATACCATGTGGTGAAGTTAGTAATATGCCTATTGGTTTATCTATTACTGGTCGTGTGTATGAAGATGCTTTAGTTTTAAATATAGCTTATAAGTTAGAGGGGGGTATTAAATAATGAAATATATACCTACTATTGGATTAGAAGTACATTGTGAATTGAAAACTAATAGTAAAAACTTTTCTAGTGCTAGAAATAGTTATACGGATATTCCTAATAGTAATGTTAGTCCTATTGATATGGGATTTCCTGGTATATTGCCAGTAGTTAATATGGAAGCTATTAGAAAATCTATTAAGATGGCACTAGCATTAAATTGTACGATTCCAGAATATTTATCTTTTGAAAGAAAAAATTATTTCTATCCTGATTTACCTAAGGGATATCAAATTACACAGACAAAGAATCCTATAGGAAAAAACGGTTACGTAATGGTAAATATTGATGGAGAAGATAAGAAAATAGAAATACTAGATACACATTTGGAGGAGGATACAGCTTCACTTGATCATTATAAGGATTATTCTTTACTTGATTATAATCGTTGTGGTGTACCTTTACTTGAAACGGTTACTGGTCCTTGTATGCATTCTTCTAGGGAGGCTATAGCATTCTTAGAGACACTTAGAAATATATTTTTGTATTGTGATATATCTGATGCTAGGAGTGATAGAGGACAAATTAGATGTGATGTTAATATATCTCTAGCTCCTGAAGGCTCTGATAAATTGGGTACTAGAACAGAAATGAAGAATATTAATTCGTTCTCTCTAGTAAAAGAGGCTATTGATGCTGAAATTAAAAGGCAAGAAGAAGTATTAAATGATGGTGGAATTATCAATCAGGAAACTAGAAGATATGATTCTGAGAGTAATACTACTCATTTACTTAGAACCAAAGAAGACGCCATTGATTATAGATATTTTACTGAACCTAATATACCTAGAATTAAAATTAGTAAGGAATTAGTTTCAGAAATAAATGATGAAATACCTATACTTCAGTATGATAGGTTAATGAAATATACTAAAGAATATAAAATTAATAATAAGGATGCTAATACATTAGTTAGGGATAAAGATTTATCTGATTATTATGAGGAATGTATTAAATATTCTGTTGATAAAATAATGGTATCTAACTGGTTGACTGGTGATGTTTCAGCTTATTTAAATAAGAATAATATTGGTATTAAAGAATTGTTTTTAACACCAGAAATGTTAGTTAGTTTAATTAATTTAATTAGTGATGGAAAGATATCTGGTCATCAGGCTAAAGAAGTATTATCTAAGTCTTTAGAAGAACAAAAGGATCCAATATCATTAGTTAAATCTATGGGAATGGAACAAATTAGTGATAAAGATGAAATTGAAAAGATAGTAGATAAAATATTATCTGATAATCCTAATTTAGTTAATGATTATAAAGATGGTAAGAGAGTATTTGATTATATGATAGGATTAATTATGAAAGAGACCAGAGGAAAAGTTAATCCAAAGATGGCTTCTTTGACTCTAAAAGAAAAATTGGATAGTTTAAAATAGTGTATATTACTAGTGAAGATGCTTGACAAAGCATTTTCTTTATGTTAGTATAGTTGGTAATTTTAAAAGGAGGATTTTAATTGTGGATGAAGAAAGAAGTAATGGCATATTAAGATTTTTATTTAAATTAATAATCGTTGTTATATTTATACTTTTTATTATTTGGCTATTATCTATTGCAGTACGTAAGCATAGTGTTGGTAATGATATATCAACAAGTACTAATAAGTCAAATAATAGTACTAAGGTAAGTACAGTATATCAAGATAATTTAGATAGAATGAAAGATGCTGGTATCTCATACTATACAATAGAGAGATTACCAAAAAATGTTGGCGATGTTAAGACGATAACATTAGAGGAAATGTATGATTCTCATCTTTTATTAGAAATATATGATGAGAATGAAAAGAAATGTTCTTCTTATGATTCTTATGTCGAAGTAACAAAACTTGAAAATGAATACAAGATGAAAGTAAGATTAGTATGTCCTAAAAAAGATGCATATATTATTGTTTATTTAGGCTGCTATGATTACTGTAAGGGGTTTGTTTGTGAAAAACAAGAAGAACAAAAACCAAGTAATAGTACTGCTCCAAAGGATAGTACTAGTCAAAAACCAAGTTCTAGTCCGAAACCAAGTTCTAGTAATTCTGCTAAGGTAACAGAATATGAGTATGTTAAAAGAACTAGTGGTCATTGGACTGATTGGAGTTCTTGGAGTAAATGGCAGAGAAATGCTGTAAGTGAATCAGATACTGTAAAAGTTCAAACTAAAGTAGTTACTGAAGATTATACTTATGAAGAAGAAATAGAAGATATTTCTTATGAAAGTTATACTTCTAAATGTCCAAGTGGATATGTAGAAAATACTAATGGTAATGGAAAAGATTGCCGTAAGGTAACTAGTGAGACAAAACCATTGGATTGTCCTATATTAAGTGGATATGAAAAAATTGATAATGATGGAATAATTTGTACATATAAGAGTACTGCATCATTTCCTAAGGTATGTCCACCAGCACCATCAGGATTTGTATATATAGATGGGACTTCTTGTAAATATAGAAGTACAAAACCTTATGATAAAATATGTAATCCTAAGAGTGGATATGAAAAAATTGATAATGATGGAACAACATGTACATATCAAAGTACTTCATCAACACCGAAAGAATGTCCACCAGCTGATTCAGGATATACATATATGAGTGGGACTTCTTGTAAATATAAAAGTAATGCCACTAAACCTAAAGTTTGTCCTGAGACACCATTGGGATATACTTATGTGGGAATGAGCGGTTCTAAATGTGTATATACAAAATATTTAAGAACTGATCAAGGTGAAAATATACCTCAAGATACTTCAACAAGAATATATGTTTATAAATCAGGACCTGTTGTATTAGAAGATTGTGATTCATGTGGAACTTATTTTGGATATATATATAAAGTTTATGCAAGAAAAGCCTTAGATAAGACATGTCAAAAGGGATATACTGAACTTAGTGATGGCACTTGTCATATAGTAAAAACTAAAAGTAAAACATGTGTTTCACCAAAAGTATACTTAGATGGAGGTTGTCGTACTAAGATAACAGCTCCTGCAGTTTGTCCAGATGGAAAGGTTGAACTTAGTGGAGTATGTAGAGTTAGAATAGAAAAACCTATGGAATGTCCGGAAAATACAGAACCATTAAACAGTATTTGTGTTAAGAAGGCTACTAGACCTGTTATATGTACAGGCAATAATTATGAATTAATCGGTGGTAAATGTAAGAAGGTATTATATGATAATTACGACAAGATATGTCCAAAAGGATATAAATTAACAAATGATAAAAAACAGTGTTATAAGAAAGAAATAATAACTGTATTAAAACATGGAACTAGAGAAGTAACATTATATAGATATGCTACTCGTAAATATGTAGGAGGTACTGTTGATTATAAATGGAGTACATCTAATCATGATGAAAACTTATTATCACAGGGGTATACATTAACGGGAAGAACAAGATAAGGGGGAAATAATTTATGGAATATAATTTAGATTTTAAAACATTAAAAACAGAAAATGGTGAATTTGCTATAGTAGCTGTAATTAGTACTAAAGATGGTGTATATAATATGCCAGTGCCTAATTATAGATTTGAAGATGAAGAGAGTGCAAATAATTTTATTAATAATAATCGTATGTCTTTATTATCACAATTAGGAATAGTTGCTAATGGCAGTAACGAGAGAAGTACTCCTGGGCAAAAATCTAATGATTCAAGTTACAAGCCTGTTAAAATAACAGTGCCTGAACCTGATAAGAATGTTGAATATCACGTACTTAAGAATCAAGAAGGTAAATATTATGTAAGAGTAACTTTTTTTGGAAGTGAAGGTGAAATACCAGATAAATCATTTGATACTCTTCCTGATGCTGAAAAATTTGTAATAGAAAATTATAAAAACATTGAAAAACTTCTTTATGAAAAATATGGAAATGGAAAAATAAACGATGGTTCTACAAAAGTTAAAGGAAAAGGACAGGAAGATGTATTGGAAGTAACTATACCAGGACAAGATGAGAATATTAAATATTATGTTGTAAGAGATGATATTGAATATTTGAATTGCTTTTATATATGTGTTGAGGTTCTTGATGCAAATCAGAAAATTAATATATTCAAAAATTTCTTTAATCAAGAAAAAGCTGTTAAATATATTGAAGAAAATTATGATGAATTGGCAAAAAAAGCTTATAAGAAAGCTAATAAGGGAGTTAGAGGAAAAAACGATGATGGTGAAAAAACTGGCAAGATTGTTGGTACAGTATGTCTAATAGGAGCTGCTGGTATACTTACTGCCGCATTAGTTAGCTCTTGTCATTCTTGTGCTAAAGGTAGTGGAAAAGCAACAGATCCTAAAAATGGTGTTACAGTAAACATTACTAATACACCAAATTCATCTTTAAATCCTTCTCAAACACCTTCTGGAACATCTACTGAGGATGTTGTCTTGATTCCTTCACAAGCGCCAACAGAGGCTCCTACTGAGGAACCTAATGTTTTATCAATGTCAGATATTGATTTATTAGCAGGTAATGTATTTGATGAATATGTTAGTAAAAATGTGAATGTTAAAATTACAGATAATGGTGCTATGAATGGTTCTGTTATTACTTCTAATGATTTAATAGATGTTATTACGATATTAAATATTAATAAATTAAGTACAGAAAACTATGATTTATTTAGTAAGTTGGTTTCTGACAAGCAACCAGGGGCATACTTTAAGGGTGTTGACGATTTAGTTGCTAATTTAATGTCTTTAAATATGCAAAAATATTATGGTGAAAAAACAACAGAAGGTATGATATGGTTTAGTTCAATGATGCTAAATGATAATGACAGGAAAGACATGAATAGTTTTGAAGGACTTATAGAAGGCATTATGAATGCTAGTTTAGAAGGAAATAAGAGTAAGACTCAAGAATTAACGGATAATCTTATTAAAATTTTAGATGATCCAACTATGCTTAATCGTGGAGATGGATTTGATAGAGGATTATATTATGAATTAAGCGTTTTCTTAAATTGTGTTGGGAAAAATATTACTAAAAAACAATATGATAGAATTGTTAAAATAATGAGTTCTAAGCGTGAAGCTACTAATGTTAGAATTGAAAAGATTTTATCAAATGTTATGAGTATTGGATGTTATGCTATAATTGATTTAGTTGATAAAGGTCGTGTTATAGATTCTGAGTTAGTTAGAATTAGACGTTGCTAATAAAAAGTCTTAAAATTTAAGACTTTTTTTCTTTATCATGATATAATATATTTGTTATGAGAAAAGTAATTATTATAGTATTAATAATATTTATATTAATATTATGTTCTTTAGTTTATATTAATAATAGTAATAGTTCTAATATAGATGAATTGATTAAAAAAAATTATGCAGATATAAAACTATTTTATGTGAATAAGTATGATAGTTATTATATATTTATATCAGAAAAGAAGTATGGTGTATTAGACAATAAATTTGAAGAAGTATTATTGGTAGATAAAGAAAAATTATGTAAAAAAAAGAAGAATTATGATATTATATATAAAAATGAAATGTTAATGTATGAAGAGGAAATATTAAAGAATAAAAAATTAACTTTTAATTATTATGATATAAATGATTGCAAGCTAATTAACTCTATTTCTTTGGGAGGTTCTAATGGATGATAAAATAAAAGAATTACTAATTAATAAACCTTTAATAATACCTAAGTTATTATTTAATAATTATAAAAAATTAAATATTAGTGATAGTGAACTTATTATTTTAATATTTATGATTAATGAAGGTATGGAAATAGAATATGATCCTAGTATATTTATATCTGAATTAAATATGGATAAGTTTAGAGTTTTGGAAATGATTGATTCGTTGCATAAGAAGAATATTATTTCTTTAGTGATGGAGAAAAGAAATAATAAGGCAATGGAATACATTTCAGTAAAACCATTATATGATAAATTAGTATCTATTGTAATGGATAAAGAGGAAAATAATGATAAAGAAGTTGATAAGAATTTATATTCTATATTTGAAAGTGAATTGGGTAGAACTTTATCTCCTTTAGAATATGAAAAGATTAATGAATGGAGTAATGAAATATCTTCTGAACTTATTGTGGAAGCATTAAAAGAAGCTGTATTTTGTGGAGTAAATAATTTTAGATATATAGAGACTATCTTATCTGAATGGAATAAAAAAGGATATAAGAATAAGTCTGATATTATTCGTGATAGGGAAAATAGAAAGAATAAGAAAAAAGATAGTGTTAATGTTCCTGATATAGATTGGTTAAATGATGAATAGAATATTAGAATATCTTGATATATTATTTCCTAATCCTAAATGTGAGTTAGAATATAATAAGGATTATGAACTACTAATAGCTATAGTATTAAGTGCACAAACTACTGATAAGAGAGTTAATAAAGTAACTAAAGTATTATTTTCTAAATATCCTAGTTTATTAGAATTAAGTAATGCTAATATAAGTGATATAGAAATTATTATTAGGGAGATTGGTACATATAAAAGAAAGAGTATTTATGTTCATGATATAGCTAAATATTTTGTTGATAATAATTTGAATTATGTTCCTAATGATAGAAAGTTATTAGAGTCATTACCTGGAGTTGGTAGAAAAACTGTCAATGTATTTCTTAGTACAATATATAATGAACCAGAAATTGGAGTGGATACTCATGTATCTAGAGTTTGTAAGAGACTTAATATTGCTCATGATAATGATTCGGTTAGGGTAATAGAAGGAAAATTAAGAAAAAAAGTACCTATAGAATTAAGAGGTAGAATTCATCATCAATTAGTACTTTTTGGTAGATATTATTGTAAAGCAATTAAGCCAGAATGTTCTAATTGTAAACTAAAAGAAATATGTAAATATTATAAAAAAAATAAGTTATAGTGTTATAACTTATTTTTCTTCCTCTTTTGCTTTTATTTCTTCGATAGCTTCAACAGGACAGGCTTCTATAGCTCCTTTTACAGTGTTTTCCATATCTTTTGGAATTTCGTCTATTATGGCCTCAGCCATTCCATCATCATTAAAGCTGAATACTTTTTCTTCAGTCATCATTACACAGTTTCCACAACCGATACAATTTTCATTTACTCTTACTTTCATAAATTACCTCCTTAACTAATTATAAGTGTAAAATTATGAAAAATCAATTAATTTTATTTTATTTAAAAACATTATATGTTATTATGTATTTGAGGAAGTGCTATATGGAATCAAGAACGGATAAGTATAAAGATAAAGAGTATAAGCCTTCTAGAGTGGAAAAAAATAAAGATCTATATAAAATGATATATACTGCTTATGATGAATTTGATAATTATAAGGTTCCTTTAGAAGAAAAAGAAATAGATTTATCTAAAATGAATAAGAATATTACTAGTCGTGATGAATATATGAAACTGAAAAAATATGGTGAGTTTACTAATAATAGAATAGTTTCTAGAGAAGAAAAATTAGAGGAAAAGAAACCTAAGAAGGAAGAGGTTTATGATATAAAAGAACTTTTAGATAAGGTCAAGAATGATAATCCTTCTTTACGTAAGACAGAAATTAGAGAAGAAAAATATTTAGATAAATTACATTTGAAGGATAATGTTAAGACTAATTTGGAAAAAATGAAAGAGGAATATGAAGATGTTAAATTAGATAGTTTGGAAGAGGAAAAATTATCTAATACAGCTAATTTATCTTTAGAAATATTATCTGATTTAAAGAGTGGTGAGGATACAGTGGTTACTCCTCCTATGAAGATTGAGGATGATACAGAAGAAGATATACCATTAAAAAAAATAGCTAAGAAAGAAAATGTAATTATGGAAGAATCAGAAGAAGATGAAGACGATTCTTTCTATAGTGATATATATAAGTTTAAGAAGAAAGATTTTGAATCTGATAATGAAGAAGAATATGAAGATGAGTCAGAAGAGAGTAATAAGTTTTTATTTAGAATATTAATTATTATATCAATTATTATTTTAATGGGATTAATTGCTATATATGTGATAGGATACTTTAGTAAATAAGTATCTTTTTTCTTTTAAAAAGTGTCAAATAAATAACTAGTAGTCTTGAAAGAGTTATTTTATTATGTTAAAATCATAATGATAATGAGGTGGTATGATGGATGATATATTAAAGAGAATATATGACTATTCATTAGAAGAAATAATGGGAGAAAGATTTGGTAAATATTCTAAGTATATTATTCAAGATAGGGCTATTCCTGATGTTAGAGATGGATTAAAACCTGTTCAAAGAAGAATATTATATTCTATGTATAAAGAAAAAAACACATACGATAAACCATATAAGAAAAGTGCTAGAGCAGTCGGTGACGTTATGGGT
>CAZZAK010000003.1:0-29712 GCA_964652515.1 uncultured Clostridium sp.
ATAGAATTGATGAAATAATAATCTTTAATTCATTATCTAAAGATACAGTATATAAAATATTAGATAAATTAATCAAAGAACTAGAAAGTAGATTAAAAGATAAAAGAATTACAATAAATATCACTCAAAAATGCAAAGATTATATTATAGATTCATCATATAGTTTCCAATATGGAGCTAGACCATTAAAAAGATACTTAGAACAAAATATTGAAACACTATTAGCAGAAAAAATTTTAAACGAAGAAATACCATTTAATAGCAATATAACAATAGATATTAAAAATGATAAATTTGAAATTACTTCCAATTAGGAAGTAATTTTTATTATAAAAAAAAGATTTATAGAAATCTTTCTTTTAATTATTACCCTTTTTAATAACTACTACACCCCTATTTTTACAACTATCTTTTCCTTCTGGACAGTATCCCTCAACTATACATGTAGGTCCTAAACACTTTCCTATTAAAGGATTAACTTTTTTAACATCAGAAACTATTTTATTAAATATATTTCTGATTTCCCATTGAGCCTTATTACAACATCTCATTCTACTAATCCATTCAAGTGTTCTTCCATTCATAGTAGTAGAAATATTGCATGCATTACCAGATAAATAGAAATAAACCAAATCCTCTTCTCTAACTCCACACTCCTTGAATTTTACCATCATTCGTTTATTTTCAGCAAATATTTCTCTAAATTCCTTTTCACAAGATTTCTCAATTGAAGGTGGTACAATATAGTCATTAAAATTCCATAATGAAACAAAATCAGGAATCAACAAAGAATGCATTCTATGTCTAGTAATGTGCGTAAGTACTGCCAAAGAAATAGGAACTTCAAAAGAATAACTAACCTGTTCCAACTCTCTTTGAGATTTACTAGATAATAAAGAATTAAACATCTTATCTTTAATATTTTTATCTTTAGACACTAATTTATTTAAAATATCATCCGTTAAATCATAACTTACACGATACCTATTTTTAATTATATTTCTCAATACAACATCATCAGCATCTTTTGTATAACTAGTAAGTCTAGCCTCAGATAACAAAGTATTTTTATCAATATCAACTAACTTATCCAAATACTCAAATTTATCACCATAATATTTTTTTTCTTTTTCCTGTTCCAAAGAACGAGACAAATAAGGTACATACTTATTAATAAATCCGGCAAGTTGTTCACCCAATTCATGTACTTCGCTAATCTCTGATATTTTTCCATATAACATATCACTGGTCATTCTCAAAAGTTCATTTGCATCACATCCCATAATGATATTACTATAATATGAATAAGGCAAAATATATCTGCAATCCTCAACAGGCAACTCTCTATCAACCAAATCACCATATTTATTAAATAATGATTGCATATATTTTTTATATTCCCTTTGCAATTTCTTATTATCTTTTAAAACATTACCAGTTTTATCTTTAAAATTAGGAACATAAAAGCCTGCATTTCTAAAATCAACATTTCTTCTAGACTTAATTGTAAAAGATGTTAAACGATAAGATATAATTGTTTGTTCAATAATTGGTGTTACATTTTCTAAAGCAAATACCAAATAATCATGTTCAGAAATAGACCTATGCCCATAGCCAACAATAGCTCTTGCTAGTTTTAAATTAGAATCATAATCCCTATGACTACTTAATACTTGTGTAACTGTTCCATTGGCTCTAGATAAATTACCAGCTGACGCAACAATTTGAATTCTCTTTTCAACCTCTTTTCTTGTATTATTACCTAACATTTCTATCTTCATTTACTTCACCATCCTACTCAATTATAAGATAATTATCTAATCATGTCAATACTTTTTGAACAGTTGTTTGTATAATAAAAGTACATTATATCAAATCAGCATATTTAATAATGAATATACTCTTATCTTTGTAAAAAGCATAGAATATTTCATCTAATCTAATATTCTTTTTTTTAAGTATTAAATTTACCCATTCAATATTCTTATTTAAATATCTCAAAGTTTGATATTGAATAACACCATCTAATATTATAGGAAACGGTAAAGGAGTTTTATTCTTTAACTTATTATAATTAAAAATAGATAAATTACCATTATTTTCTAATATAGCATATTCTATCTCTTCAATACTACGATACCCTTTCTCTCTAAGTTGACTAAGTAAATCATCTAAATTATATTTTTGCTTTATCATCTCATTATAATTTATCTTACCATCTTTAATTATAAAAGAAGGATTACCATCAAGAAAATTTCTTAATTTAGGTACCTTTAAACTAAGAAAAGATAAACCAATTTGTAAAGAAACAATTATAATAATAGGAACTAAACTATATAATATTGAATTATTTACTTCTGTAGTAGTAATAGCTACTAATTCTGCTATTAAAATAGATACTATTAAATCTATAATAGATAATTGTCCTACCTCTCTTTTACCCATCATTCTATAAATTAATATAATAAAAAAATAAAAGAAAATTACTCTAATGCCAACTTTTAATAAATTCATATCATTCACCATTATCTAAAATACCCATTCATAAATAAAATATACTACTCATATATTTTATTAGGTGAATTATGAAAAAATATTTAATTAGTTATACTTATTTATTAGGAAGTATCATCATATTAACACTAATATTATCAATAATAAATTATTTTATTATTTTACCAACTAATATAATTAAAACAATCATTCCCATCATATCTATTTTCATATCTTCAATACTATTAGGAAAAAAATCTACTAAAAAAGCTTATTTAGAAGGAATAAAATTTTCTATTTTATATATAGTATTTATATTTTTATTTACTATATTAATTAAATATAAAATTAAAATAAACATAATTTTATATTATTTTATACTAATATTAACCTCCATGTTTGGTAGTATGATAGTAATTAATTTAAAGAAAAAATAACACATTGTGTTATTTTATTTATATATATCAATAATACTATCTATAGGTATATATTCATTATTCAAAGTAACTAAATTATTATTATATATTCCTATTATTTTTCTTTCAATTAAACCAGAATCTAATAATATATGAACATTAACTCTATATATATAATCATTAGAATTAAGTATAGAACTTATTTTCTTTCTAATATCATTAGATTCCATAACACGATTTTTATTGTTAATAGTAGTAAATACATTCTTATTATTATGAAATACTTTATCTACCTTATTTTGATACATCTTCGGCTTATTATCCATTATTCCTCCCCAATAAATTATATTATTTATAGTATAAAATAATACTCAACTGTGATAAAATAATATTAGGTGATATCATGAAAAATATCTCAAAATATAAAATAGAAAATAGCATCTTAATACCAATAATACTACTCTTTATAACAAGTATTATCTCGATATATGCTACTAAAGATATATTAAGTATAGAATATAAATATTTATGGATAAAACAAATATTATGGTATGGAATAGGAATATTCTTATCATTTATAATCATGACACTAGGAAACAAATTTCTATATAATAACGCATATATACTATATTCAATAGGAGTCCTACTTCTAATATTAGTTCTCTTTTTTGGAGTAAATATCAATAATGCTAGATGTTGGTTTAAAATACCATTCATAGGTACATTTCAACCATCAGAATTCATGAAAGTATTTTTAATTATAATATTAGCTAGATTAATAAATGATTTTAATGAAAAATATCATTATAAAGATATCATAACTGAATTTAAATTCTTACTAAAAGTATTATTTATAGTATTAATACCATCTATATTAACATTTATAGAACCAGATACAGGAGCAGTCATAATGTATTTAATTATAACAATATCGATGCTCTTTATCGGAGGAATAAGAAAAAGATGGTTTACTATAACAATATGTATATTTTTATTATTATTAACTGCCTTTTTCCTAATATATTTTTTGAAACAAGACCTATTTATTAAAATATTTGGAACATCATTCTTTTATAGAATGGATAGAATTATTAATTGGCAATCATCAACTGGTCTTCAATTAAATAATTCTGAAATAGCCATCGGTTCAGGAGGATTAACCGGTCACGGATTTAATCATACACCAATATATTTTCCAGAAATGCAAACCGACTTCATATTCTCAGTATTTGCTTCCAATTATGGTTTTATTGGAACAATAATTTTCATATTAATAATTATCTTTTTTGATGAAAATTTAATCATAACTGTAAATAAAACCAATAATGAAATAGATAAATACTCTATTGGGGGAATAGTAACAGTCCTATTGTTTCAACAATTATATAATATATCTATGACAATAGGATTACTTCCTATCATGGGAATAACTCTACCATTTATAAGCTATGGTGGATCATCACTACTCTCTTATATGATATTATTAGGAATAATATTCAATGTTTCGAATGAAAGCCTAAGATATACAAATTAAAAAGAAATCCAAAAGATTTCTTTTATTTTAATAACGTAATTCAATATTGTAATTATCTGTTGTTAATACATCATCTATTCCAATGGTAATAATAATATTATTACCATTATCTGCACAACTAAAACTAGAAAAGTTTATATAATCATTAGCACTCTTCTTATATTTAGGATTACTAGGATTTCCCCTAATATAGTCAACAAAACAATTATCATCATCATCTATAGTAATAAGATGTGTTTCTGTTCCATTCGTATATTGCAATATACTATCAGCAGAACAACTAATATCCGTTGCATTCTTCAATTTACCCATAATATAATTTTCAATTATGCCCCTATCAGCCATAATAACTGCCATTTTTTGAACATTATCACTCTTATTTTTCATATTTACGGTTAAATCAAATAAAAAGTAAGCAATTCCGAAAGCTATCATCGAAGCCATCAAAACTTCAATAATCATATAACCTCTATTATTCAATTTCATATTATGCCTCCAACTCTAAGTAACTATAGTATTTTTTATCATCATCGTCCCCTATAGAATATTCTAATGTCATAATATAATCACCTTGAAAGGAAACAGAACTACTTAAATATTTAAGATAATCTTTATACGCCTGATTAATGTAAAAAAGAGAATCAGGATTATTATAAGCAATAATACCATTCAAAGAAGAATTAGGATTATTGACCAGACTGTTAAAATTATCTTTACTAAAAATACAAAGTCCAGGATAAGCACTGTTATTTGCATATACCACTAATTGAGAACTATCCACCATATTTAAAATTTGATTAATATTATTAGCATCATCCGCTTCAATCATTTCATTACGATAATTAGCTAACTTATAAATACCATCTACGTTATAATAAGTTATAACTTCAGAATAACGAGTAAAAATCTTACTATAAGAAGTATATATACCAGTTAAAATACCTAATACTATAGCAGCTACTACAACCACTTCAGACATCATAAATCCCTTGTTATTCATAAAATCACTCACTTACACTTAGAAATATTTACAGCTTCATCTGTATAATTTAAAGTACCATTATTATAAACTACTTTTCCAGTAAACTCTCCACCAAATGGATTTTCAAGTTCTTTGTCTGTTAAATCTAACTGATTAAGATCAATATAGCATAAACTAGAAGTTATATACCTTTTATTTCTAGAATAAAAATCATTTGCAGCCATTTCAATAACTTCTATCTTAGCATTCTTTTGTTTATTTTTACTTCTCTCTATTGAAGCCGTAATACTTGGTATTGCTATAGCAGATATAGTAACTAATATAACAATAACTGCTAAAAGTTCAATTAATGTAAATCCTTTCTGATTTTTCATTTCATTTCTCCTTCCACTATTAAATCATTATTAAATTCTATATTTAGAAATTTTCTACTAGCCAAATAATCACATCTATTTAAGAATCTCTCCATTTCATTTCTTGGTAAAGGTAATACTTCATTACCATTATAGTCTTTATTATATTTTCCCATATGAGATTCAATCATCATACATAGTTTTCTCAAATCATTAATATTCATAATCAATTTATTCTGATTTTTCATAATAACTTCAGAAGCAATTAAAGGATGATCAAATCTAGTATATTGTTCTTTCTTTTTTCCGTATTTAAATCCATCATGCATAACTGATGCTATTATTATTAAATCTTTATCTAAAGAAGTAAATCTATCTTCAATTTCTAGCATTTCCATTACTATTTTAGATACTACTTTTGTATGCCTATATAGTCCACCTTCTCCTTGAGCAAATCTAGGATGATATTTCCCTGTTGAAGAAGCAGGTACTTTAAAGAAATAACTAGGTAATAATCCAATTAAAGTAATTAAATCCTTCTTATAATCTTCATTTCTAATATAATCTATCTCTTCTTTAAAATAATCTATCTTCTTCATTATATCACTTCTTTATATTAACATCCAATTTATTATAAGGTATTTCTATATTATTCTTATTAAATTCTCGATAAATTATTTTTAAATAATCTCTTCTTATCTGATAATGCTTATTAGGTAATGTCTCAATACTAACCATATACTTAATTGAAGAAGAAGAAAATTCAGATATACCCAATAAAGAATAATTTCCTTTAACATTAGGAATTTCTAAAACTTCCTTTTCAATACTCTTTAATACTTTTTCTAGTTTATCTATATCAGTACCATATGCTACATCCAAATTAATTAATAAAGTAGTATTTTTCATACTATAATTAGTTACTTCTTTAAATGATGAATTTGATAAAATTTTAATCTCACCATTAATTCCTTTTATCTTAGTATTCATAATTCCTAAAGATATAACTTCTCCTTTGAAGCCATTTATTTCTACAAAATCTCCAATGGTATATTGATTATCAAAAATAATAAATATACCTTTTAAAAAGTCAGCAATAATATCCTGAATAGCTAGACCAATAACTAAACCAAGTATTCCAATTGAAGCCACTATAGAACTAGTATCAACACCGTATACTTTTAAAATAGATAACACCATAAAAATAAATATAATATATTTAATAACATTATTAACTAAAGATATAATAGTCATCTTTCTATTATCAATTTTTTTACTTTTAATAGTTCTATCCACTAATCTCTTAAGAATAGCATATAAAATAATACCCATAAAAATATACACTATAGGCAAATACACTTTTTCATTTAATAATATTTTCATTTAAGTCCTCCAATAAAATCACAAAGTATTTGATTAGATAAGTAAATATATTCCTCTCTGATTTTTAATTTATTATTAACTACTTCAAGTTTATTATCATCTATCATCTCTTTAATTATATCATAATCTAATAAATTTGTAGAGTATTTTTCATTATAATAATTAACATCAATACCATCAATTAATCTTAAACCAAGTATCAAGCCGTTTTCTTTTCTTATCATATCATTTTCATAAATATTATTATCAACATAATTACCATTCAAATACTTTCTCATATTTTTAGTATTACTAATTCTATGATAATTAAGATAACTAACTGAAGACAATCCAAAACCATAATAATCTTGATTTAACCAATAAATTTTATTATGTAATGATTCATATCCATCTTTAGAATAATTACTAATTTCATAGTGAATAAAATTATTATCATCCAAAGCATTTCTAATATAATTATACATTTCATAACTAATATCATCTGATATATATTTATAATTATCTAAAACTAATTTAGTATGATTCTCTAATATTAATGAATAACAAGATACATGATTAATATTCAATTTTAATACATTATCAATATCTCTTTTAACAACACCAATATCATTATTAACACCATATATTAAATCTATATTAATATTATCAAAATAACTTTTAGTTAAAGTTATTTTTTCATAAATTTCTGCTTTTCTATGACTTCTTCCAAGTATTTTCAATATCTTATCATCAAATGACTCTACCCCAAAACTAATCCTATTAACTCCATTATCTTTAAGTATCTTAAGTTTATCTTCATCAATACTCTCAATATTACTTTCAACAGTAAACTCGTATTTATCTTTTAATTTAAACTTATTACATATTTTCATTAAAAAAAACAGCAATTCATTATCTAGTACAGTAGGAGTTCCCCCTCCTACATATATTGAATCAACCATTTCACCAGTATATCTAGAATCAATTTCTTTCTCTAATACTCTTAAATATTCTAAAGCATATTTTCTATTATAAAACATCTTACAAAAATCACAATAAGAACATATACTTTTACAAAAAGGAATATGAATATAAACACCAAGCATACTACCACTCTATTTCTTTAATATTGTTTTTTTTAAGGAAATCATTAGTTCTAGAAAATGGTTTACTATCAAAAAATCCATAGTTAGCAGAAAAAGGACTAGGATGAGAAGATTCTATTATTAAATGCCTACTATTAGTAATTAGTTTTTTCTTACTTCTTGCATAATTCCCCCATAATATAAAAACTACAGGTTCATTCTTTTCATTAATTTTTTTAATAATAGCATCTGTAAATATTTGCCAGCCTATTTTATCATGTGATAAAGGAGTATCTTTCTTAACAGTTAATACACTATTTAAAAGTAATACTCCTTGAAAAGCCCAATCAGATAAATCACCATGAATTCTCTTTATTCCCAAATCATTATATAATTCTTTATAAATATTTTTAAGAGATGGAGGTAATTTAACATTCTGATTAACACTAAAAGAAAGTCCATTAGCCTCACCATCGCCATGATAAGGATCTTGTCCCAAAATAACAACCTTTACATTATCATAATCAGTCAAATTTAAAGATCTTAATACATCTTTTTTAGATGGATATATTATATCATTCTCATATTTATCATTTATAAAATTTACAATATTTCTAAAATAATCTTTTCTATATTCATTTTGCAAAATATAATCCCATGAATTATTAACCAACCTAATCATTTCTTCACCCAACCAAAAATTAATAACTACTAGCTCCAGAAATTAGAAACTTACATTTATCAGGAATAGCACCACATAAACTTTCAACAGGAGAACAAAAGCCATATGTACCATGTGTATGAATATAAATTTTACAATTAGAAACATCAATACAATTCTTTCCACATGTAATATCAGCATTTATCTCATTATAAGGATTCTCAATAATGGGCTTGCCAGAAGAATCAGTCTTATCAAAAGATAAAAAACCAAATTCCGCAAGTTCACTAAGTGTAATTGGCCTATTTTTTGACAACTCTGAGCACAAAGAAAAACTATCTCCTGCACATTCAGTATTAAGATTAGCAACCGCAGATTGAATATTTGCAACTAAAATATCTTGTTGTTTTTTCTTAGCTTTGTTAATGCCATTAATTGTTACTGGTATCGTAATCCCCACTACTACTGCAAGAACAATAATAGTTGCCAATAATTCAACCAAAGTAAAACCTCTTCTATTCATTACTATCACCTATCTAAATTATATATTTTTTATACAATAAAGTAAAGAAAAAGACTTACATTAAGTCCATTTTTGATATAAAGTGTCAACAGCAACAGCATTCAAAGTTTCATCTGCTCTAACATTAGCTAAATAAGCATAATAAGCAGCAGCTCCTATCATAGCAGCATTATCAGTACAATACTTTATTTCTGGATAAGAAAAATTAACTCCTAATTCCAAAGACATCTCATTTAATTTTTCTCTCAAATAACTATTAGCAGCTACTCCACCAGCAAGAACCAAATTTTTAACACCATATTCTAATAGAGCCTTCTTTGTTTTATTTACTAATACAGTAACAACTCTTTCCTGAAACGAAGCACATAAATCATTGACTCTAATTTCATTTTCTCTTTGTTTCTCATTGTGTACTAAATTAACAACAGCAGATTTTATACCACTAAAACTAAAATTATAAGAATTATCATTTAAAGGGTAAGGCAAATCATAAGTAATAGATCCAAGTTTAGCTAATTTATCTATTTTAGGGCCACCAGGATACTCTAATCCAATTACTTTCGCCACCTTATCATAACATTCACCAACAGCATCATCTAAAGTTGAACCAATCCTTTTAAAACTATAATCAGAGTCCATATATACTAAATCAGTATGTCCTCCAGATACTACAAGTGCTATCAAAGGAAATTCTAATCTTTTATTCAAGTTATTAGCATATATATGACCAGCAATATGATGAACAGGAATTAAAGGTTTATTTAAAACTAAAGATATTGTCTTAGCACATTCTACACCAATAAGTAATGAGCCAATAAGTCCAGGACCATAAGTAACTCCAATTATATCAACATCTGACAGTTTCATACCAGATTTTTCAATTAATTCATCCAATACAATTGTAATAGATTCAATATGACTACGACTAGCTATCTCAGGTACAACACCACCAAACTTTTTATGTATATCTATCTGTGAAATTACAACTGTAGCTATTTCCTCCACACCATTTTTAATAATACTCATACTAGTTTCATCACAAGATGACTCAATTGCCAGAGAGTAAATATCTTTCATTATATCACCTCTTCTCCATTAAAATACCATCTTCATCTCCATAATAATATTTTCTAACTCCAACTTCAATAAAACCATATTTTCGATATAAATTAATAGCATTGGCATTACTTTTTCTAACTTCTAAAGTAATATTATTCAATTTTTCTTTTTCATAAATATCAATAATATAATCCATAAGCATAGAACCAATCCCCATATGTCTATATTTTTCTAATACCAGAATATTATCTATCTCCATCCGATCATAAATAATAGAATATTCTAAATAACCAATAGCCATATCATCTAAGCAATATTCAATTCTATGTAAAAAAGGATTACTCCCATCAGTCAATATTTCCCTAATCATTTTTACTTTCCATAGCTTGTGGAAGTTTCAAATAATTAGGAATCAAATAATGATAATTAACACTTTCTTTATCACTATAATAATTAACTATATCTAAAATATCTATTTTAACTTTATCCACTTTATTATTAAATATAACATCAAATTCATTACTTACTATATAAGGATTATATTTTATAATTAAGTTTTCTAATTCATCTTTAGACATAAAAGATTCAGGAATCACTTCATCATAATTCTTATCATATAACCCAACATAATAATTATTATGGCGAGCATTTATTAATGACATAATATAATCACTCTTTTTATCACAACTAATAGCCAATTCCTTTAAACTAGATATTGGATGAATATACTTATTAATTAAATAACCATATGTTTTAGCAATCGTAACACCAATTCTAACTCCAGTAAATGACCCAGGCCCAACACAAACCATAATATTATCTATTTGATTAGCATCAATTTTAGCCTCTTCTAAACATTCTTTAATATATTTAACAACATACTTAGAATGTTCCATATGAAGATTATCTAGCCTTTCCGCTATAATATCATTTTCTTTAATAATAGCAATAGATACATCAGCAAACGATGTATCTATAAATAAAGTTATCATAAAATATCCTCACAAACATCAATATATTTTTCTCCATATGGACGTAAAATAACATTTCTGGTATTTTCATCTACTATCCTAAATTCAATATCAAGCCTTTCCTCTGGTAAATAATCTCGAATCATATCAGCCCACTCAATTATAGTTACACCACCCTTTATGAAATATTCATCAAGCATTAAACTCTCTACTTTATCTTCCACACGATACATATCCATGTGATATAAAGGAAGTTCCCCATCATATTCTTTAATAATATTAAATGTTGGTGAAGAAATCTCAGGAATAGCCATAGCAGAAGCAAAAGCTTTTGTAAAGACCGTTTTACCACTTCCTAATTCGCCATTTAAACAAATTACCATATTAGGAAATTTCTCAGATTCAATATTTTGTGCTAATTCCATTGTCTCATTTTCATCATGTACTGTTACTTTATACTCATTCATTAATATCTATCCTTTCGTTACTATTTAATAATATAATTACCAATATAAAAAAACAATACTATTTTTGTTTTTTTACATTTATTTATTATCAGTCAATTCTAAATACTTTTGATAATATTTATTTACAGTTTCTTTATCAAATGGAACTTCCCTAACTCTAACCTTTTCTATCAAATCACCAAGCTCATACTTTAAAATAAAGTCTAATCTACTAGAATAATGCATTTTTTTCTTATGATACTTATATTCCATTCTATCAAGTATTTTAAAACTACCATTTGGAAATACCCTCAAATCCAAATCATAATCTATATATTTAATAATATTATTATCAACAATAAAAGGAGATGCAATATTACAATAATAAAATAAACCATATTTCTTTAATTGAGCCAATATATTAAACCACTCATTCTTATAAAAGAAAAGTATAGCAATTTCTTTTGTTCGGTGTGTCCTACCATCATTTTCCGTAAGTTTAACTTTATTATTGGCACAAACAAGCATATCATCAGTCTTATCCAAAACAATAGCTTCACCACTAATTCTATCAATCGAACCATCATGTTTATAACAATGAATCTGCAATTTATCTCCCACTTTAATATCTTCATACATAATACAATACCTGCTTTCACATATTAGTATACAACAAAATGTTTTTTTTAACAATATTTAACAATAACTATACAATTATTAATAATTTTGTTATAATATTGTTAAAGTACGGAGGTGGTAATATATAAAAATATTTAAATGGTTTAAAACTGGTTTAATAACCTTTGTTACCATTATTCCAAGATACTTTTTAATTGGTTTTTACTCCATAATAAATCCAAATAAAGCTAACGAATTAAAATATAAAGGAAAACCAATTATTCCAATTGTAGTATTATGTATAACAATTTCTACATACTTAGTATGCATATTTATTATAACAAGGTGGTATGTTCAAAAATTAAAGCTAGATTTCTTAATTGATGACATAACAAATTCTACTAAACAATTAAATGAAGATCCACATATAACATACGCCAAATACTTACCAGAAGAAATAAATGATGAATTTGCCAATATTAGTTACCTAGATAAAGACTTAACAGAACTCATAAGACAAAATAGTGACACTGTTGGTTGGATACAATTGAACAATACTAATGTAGATTACCCAGTAACCCAAACAAACAACAATGAATACTATCTAAAACATGACTTCAATAAAAGAAGCAATTATAATGGATGGGTATATGCAGATTATAGAGATGACTTTAAATATTTTGGAAACAATACTATCATATATGCACACAACCTAGTAAATAGAAAAATGTTTGGATCATTAGTATGGTGTTTAAAAGAAAATTGGTATAAAAATGAAGATAATAGATATATAAAAATATCTACTCCTATTGCAAATACAGTATGGCAAATTTTCTCAATATATACAATTGTACCAGAATCATACTATATAAGAACATATTTTGCTACTAAAGAAGAACATCAAGAATTTCTAAAAACAATTAAGGAAAGAAGTATATATGATTTTAATATAAAGCTTACTACAGATGACAAAGTATTAACATTATCAACTTGTACAGATGATGGAACAAAAAGAGTCGTTATTCACGCAAAACTAGTTAAAGTTGCCTATAAAGAAACCTGATACATAACGTATCAGGTTTTTATTTATTTTATCTAACTACAACTCTCGATGTTATATACATAGAAGCTTCATCTGAAGAAGCACCATAATAAAACATACCATTAGAATTATTATCAATCATATTACTTCCACGAATAAACCAATCATGAATTTCATCTATAAATACTGAATGATTATTGTACCATGAACCATTTGAAGAATTATCAATCATAACCTCTAAAGTAGCATCTCCCAATATAAAACTATTTTTAGAATATAAATCATAATCCGAATTTAATATTGGTACACCACTAAAATGTGAATTAATTAAAGATAATTGATTATTATTAGTATAATTTGCCATTACAAACTCACTATAATTACCATTCATATTAAACACACCATACATATTATTAGTAGTACTATCAATTACATAATTACATTTACCATTATTACAAGCACCATACTTAGAATGCGATAAATACGCTACACATCCCCATTCTGTATTTTTAATCATATGATAATTATTACCTTTATTTATTATAGAACCATAAAAATTTGATAAATAATTATTAGTCCAAACATGACCATTAGGTAATATATTAAAGTCTAAATTATTAGACAAACATGATTCCATATTGCAATCTGTAGTCATCTCATATTTAGAAACCCAAAAACCATATAATTCCCTATTTAATAAACTAAATGCAGAATGAGTAAAATATTTACTATTATCACTAGCTGTAACTAATACAGTCTTATCAGAATCACTATAGCAAATATTTTGAGAACAATATATCGTTCCACTTGAATAATTATATCTTTCAAACTCAATATCAACACCAGTATTATAAGCATCATAAGAAGAATAAGAACTATCACCCATTATATTCCACACCCTGTACTTATATCTAGGTATCCATACATAAAACTCCAATATATCACTATCATCAACAACAATACCAGGAGCACTATTAGCATAATAATCAACAGCTGACATAGGATAAAAATCATTATATCCGCATACAAGACCATCATCCAAAACAATAACATTATCCTTAAAATTAGAATTAATAATCTTATCATTCAATAATTGATTATATATATAAATATCACTAATAGTAATATTAGCCTTTTCACCATAATTGACTAAAGAATAATTAGTATTATTATTAATATCAATATCAAGTATACTATCACCATTCAAATATAAAGAAATATGCCTATCTGAAAAAACATAACTCATAATATAGAATTCATTATTGCTTAATTTATATTCCATAGAATCATACTCAATACCACCTATATTAAGAATAAACTTATTAACACTATATTTAATACTTGTCCCAGGAAAAGACATTATTTCATTATCTAATTCAATCTCATTAAATTTAAATCTAGTAATAATAGAGCCATGTCCATTAACATTAGTATTGATTCTAAATACATCATTATTCAAAATAATATTACCAGAAGATATATTCAATAACTTATTAACAATAATATTATTCTTATTATCAGATACATCATAAATATACTTATTTCTATTTCTAATAACAACGCTATTAGCCCATTTCGATGAATCATAATCATACCATTGATTATTCTTATCTAAATTAGCATAATCAGCAACTTTCCATTTATTAATTTTATCATCATAAAATACTGGAATCATATTTTCCTGAATAATAGGATGATTGGCTCCGCTAATATCAAGTGTTTTATAAAATGATGAACCACTCGTAATCAAATTAGCTTGAAAAGATTTACCTAACTCACTATTAGGAGTACTCATATCTAACCAAATCTTAACATTCAAAGATATTTCTTCCTGCGGATATAAAATAATATTTTCTTTTAATACATTATTATGCTCTTTCAAAATGAATGGTTTCCCATCATCAACACTAATTTTAATATAACCAGTATCAATAGCATTCAAGGAATCATTATTCATCATTTTAATATCAAATATATAAGCAAGACTACCAATATTTTTTATTTTTAAAGTATAAGCATCTGAATTCATTCCTAAAGTATCACTAACAGGAAAAGCATTATCTAATTTAATACTAGATCCCTCAACAAATTCCAAATCTAAAATACCAGTTCTATAAACAAATTCATTAGTATTATCTACATTAATAAATAAAGAATATGTAGTACCAGAAAGAGAAATAGCCACAAAAACAATAGCTACTAAAAATATATAATTTCTTTTACTAAGCAATTCTCTCATACCACACATCCTTTCTTATCACTATTCTATCACATATGCATATATTTTGATTGTTCCCAAAAAAGTTTTATCCATCATTTCATTAGGAATTGTATCATAATCAGTCCATAGCGATAAATTAATTTTATCCATCTGATAAGCTTCTAAAGAAGTATCTATTAATACATAATTAGTTTTATCAATCCCCAATTGTTTATTAATATTATCATCCTTTAATTTTCTATCATCCAATTTAAATGGACCAATATATTCTAAGTTATACATAAGCATCCCACGAATATATTTCGTATCTAAAGTTGTATTATTGGACTTCTCCAATATAACACGATAATTTATCTTATCATTTGTATTGTTTCTTACAAAAATATCTTTATCTTTTATTTCATCTTCCGATGAATTATCAATTTCTTTAACATGTCCCAACGAATCGTATATAACACTATCAGTAGGAACTATTCTAATTTCATCTTCAGATTCAATAATAGTATAATCATCGTATATAGACAATTGTTTATCTAAAATCTTCTTACTACTGTCCTGTGAATAATAATCACCATCAATAGTATTTATACTACCATCATTATTATACTTAATATCTGAATTATCAGGTACATACACCATTTCCCCATTATATTTAATAGTACCAGCACCATTAGTATAATATGTAGTATTACCATCTTTATAAGAAATAGTAACTAAATCATTATCTATAATCTCAATCAATTTATTATTCTGAATAATAATACTATTACTTCTTCTAACACTAATTATATTACTTCCAATACTAATCATAGCACTACCATCACTATAATAAGTTACTTTTATATTATTCTGAAGATTCTTAATAGATGTAACCAGAGCCTTATTATTATTAGAAAATTCTATATTATTACCATTTATATTAATATCATTAATATCTCTTATAACATATTCATTCTGGCCATTAATAATAAGAATTGTTCCATCATAAAAATACTTAACTGTATTACTACCAATTTTTTCCTCATTTTTCAAATAAGAAACCCTATTATCAGAAATATAATTTTCATGAATATCTGTACTTTTTCTAACAAACATATCCATAATAGAATCGGTAATTAAAGCACTACCATCACTATAATAAGTAATTGTTCCATATTCAGTAGTAACAATTTTTTTAATTGTTACCGTAGAAGTAATACAATTAATATCTATTTCTCCAGTATCTTTAATACCATAATTACCATCACTAGTAGGACCAATTCTTAATATACTACCATCCTTAGATACTTTTAAAGCATAACCATCACTAAAATAATAAATAACATAATTTCCAGATTCAACTTTTTTAACAACTAATATTTCTCCTCTAGAAATAAAATTATTATTCTTCATCACAGCATTTTTAGCATATCCTTCTGTAACAGGAAGAATATTATCAAATATAAATCCTTCAATATTATCAGAAAAACTAACTTCTATTTTTTCATTTGCCAAAGCTATTTTAGGAGTATCACTAGTTTTTAACTTCCAAATAGTAAGTAAAACTAATAATGATATAAAAACTAATCCCAATAGAATTAATAAAAGATAAAATAGAAAACCACGACGTTTAAGTAATAATATAAACCAATTATCCTTCTTCTCAAGTAATATTCTATTTTCCTTCTTATTAAGTTCTATTACCTCTATTTTCTTTCTCGACATATTACACATCCAAACTATTTAATTATTTTTGTTTTTTTACCAAATCCTTTAAACATTTTCATAATATCGTAAGAGAATATAGCTAAACATGGAATAATTACAATAACAAGTAACGCTCCCTTACTAGCAAGTAAATCTTGCAAATACCCAAGTTTAGGTACCCTTAATATAACCTTACCCAAAATATTATCATAAGGTACAGGAGCCTCATCAGCAATATTATTATTATCACCTTTAGTTTTATAATAATTCTTATTAGTAGTAGAATCATAATATTTATCAATAATTCTATGTGTTATCGTAATTCCATTAAATCTATTATCAGGAGATATAAATGTAATAATATCCTGAACATCCATTCTTTCTTCAGGAACTTTCTTAGTAACTACTATATCTTTTACCTTAATACTAGGTAACATACTACCAGACATAACAACATATGCATTAAATACAGGAGGAGTATTGTCACCTTTTAAAGCCCTAATCTTAATATCTGCAACATACAAAAGCAAAGTACCACCAATTAAAAGTAACCAAATAAATATAGCATAAGAAATAACTCCTACCATATATTTAAAAATATTATCTTTTTGTTTAATTATCTTTACTGTATAATGTTTTACATCAAATCTATTATCAGATCCAACTAGTATTTGCCTATTTTGTTCCACACTAAAACACTCCTATTCTCTATTATCAATTATACTAAATTAAATAAAAAAAAACAAGATAAGAATATACTTTTTTCATAAAAAAATCGGGTAAAATTCTACCCAATTAATTTACTAAATACACTGGAATTTTTTATCTTATTGTAGCCTTCAGCTAAAGTATCTACAGTCTCTTTATAAGGTTTAATATACGTTTCATTAATATGTACATAATAACGATAACCAAAATATACTACTATTAACAAAATAATAACTTTAATAGAAATGCTAATTATTTTCTTAGCCTTTCTAATATTTTCTGCTTTTTCAAGTTTATTAACCTTCTTTTCCAATTCCAAAATTTTTTCTTCTAATTCACTACTCATACAATCTACCTCTATAGTAAGTATATCATAATAAAAAATAACATGTCAATTTTCTAATAATTATTTATTTTAGATAAAAATGTTTTTAATCTTTTATCAGAAGGATTTTCAAATATATTTTTACTAGTATTCTCTTCCACTACTACTCCATCATCCAAGAATATTACTCTCGTGCAAAAATTCTTAACAAAATTCATCTCATGAGATACTATTATCATTGTCATACCTTCATGAGCCAATTTTCTCATCAAATTAGTAACCTCTCCAATCATTTCAGGATCAAGTGCACTAGTAGGCTCATCAAATAAAATTAATTCTGGATTCATTAAAAGTGTCCTAATAATAGCCACTCTTTGTTTCTGACCTCCAGATATCTCACTAGGATAATTATTTATAATATCCTCCAAATCTATATCATGAAGTAATTTTTTAGCTTTTTTAATAGCAACTTCCCTAGACATTATTTTTAGTTCAATAGGACTAAATATAATATTTTCTAAAACAGTCATATGATTAAATAAATTAAATCCTTGAAACACCATACCAATTTTTCTTCTAACATGAGTCTTATCTTTATCATCAAGTATATTATTACCATCTAATATTATTTCTCCACTATCAGGCATTTCTAATAAATTAATACACCTAAGTAAAGTACTTTTACCACATCCAGAAGGACCAATAATACCAAGAACATCTCCTTTATTAACTTTGAAATTAATATCTTTTAAAACAACTTTTTTACCAAAACTTTTCCTAACACTCTTAATTTCTAACATTATTTAGTCTCCTTTCCATAATACTAATCATTTTACTCAAAAACATTGTAATAATTAAGTAAATAATAGCTATTAAAATTAAAGGAAAGAAATAATCATATGTTCTTGAAGCAATAATATCAGAAGCTTTAGTTAATTCAACAATACCAATATAAGCACCAATAGAAGTTTCTTTTACTAAAGTAATAAATTCATTACCCAAAGCTGGTAAAATATTCTTAATAGATTGCGGTAATATTATTTTTCTCATAACCTTACCATAATTAAGTCCAAGTGAATAGCCTGCTTCCCATTGCCCTTTATCAATAGAATTAATACCTGCTCTAATAATTTCAGCTACATAAGCACCACTATTAATACCAAAAGCCATAATACCAACAAGAACTATATTAATACTAGTATTCTTAAATATAACATAGTATATTATCATCAATTGTAAAGTAGATGGCGTACCACGGATAATAGTAACATAAGTTTTAGATATTAAACTAAGCATCTTTAACTTACCAGTATTCTCATAAACATTTCTAGATATTGCAAATATTGTACCCAATAAAGTACCAAGAATAACGGCTCCTAAAGCTATTAATAAAGTATTTCTTAAACCCTTAAGAATATACTTATATCTACTATCATGAATAATAGTATTATATATTTTATCTATAAAAGTTTTATTCTCTCTAATTTCTTCTTCCATACCCATATGTCTAAGTAAACTATTATCAATTTCTCCAGTTTCTTTCATATCTAAAATCACATGATTAATAGCATTCAAAAGTTCTGTATTACCCTTCTTAACTATAATACCATAATTATCAGTAAACAAAGACTCATCAAGTATTTTCATATCATCAGTAACCAACTTTAAAGCAGGAAGTTCATCCATAACTACAGCATCTACTTTATTGTCCTTAAGGTCTTCAATAGCAGCTAAAAATTTCTTTTCACGAACTATTTCTAGATTAGAATACTCTTCAGTTAAATAAGAATCAGCTACAGATCCTAATTGAACAGCTACTTTCATATCACTAGTATCAGATATATCGTTAATATAACTATATTTATTAACAATAATAACCTGCCTAGAAGAAACATAATCAATAGTAAAATCAACTTCACGAGCTCTTTCTTCTGTATAACTAATACCAGCTACTCCCAAATCACTCTTACCAGTTTTAACTTCACTTATTATTGAATCAAAAGCAACATCTTTAATAACAAGTTTTTTATTCAAATATTCTGCAATCTTCTTTGCTATATCAATATCTACTCCTACTACTTCTCCATTAGAATAATATTCATAAGGTTGAAAACCAGCTTCTGTAGCAATAACAAGTTCACCATTATTTTTATCACAACCAGTTAATAAAAATAAGCCTAATACTAATAACAATACTCTTTTCATATCATACCTCTATTATAATCTTATCACAAATAGAAAAAAAGCACAATTTCTTGTGCTCAATTTTTTATAATATTAACATAGCAACAGTTAAAATTATTATATTCATAAGGGCAATACAAATAATAACTTTAGCTACCCATCTTAACCAAGTAGTAAATTCTACTCCAGCAAGTTTTAGTCCACCCATAATAGCTCCACATGTAGGAGTAAATAAGTTAACTAATCCATTAGCAGCAACCATTCCCATAACAGTAGCTTCAACAGAATATCCAATATTCTTAGCAAGTGGTCCAATAATTGGAGTTGATAATGAAGCTAAGCCAGAAGATGATGGAACTAATACTGATAATGCTACATGCAAAATATAGTTAAATGGAGCAAATATAAATTTAGGAACACCGCTAAGTCCTCTAGCAGCATTAAAGATAATATAATTATCTAAATGTGTTTGAGTCATCAATACAGAAGCTCCTCTTGCTATAGCAATAACAAGAATAACACCTACCATATCATCAGCGCCATCAACAAATGTATCTACAAATTCTGATTCACTTAGTCTATTAACAATACCAATAACAATTGTCATAATTAAGAACCACAAAGTAGATTCTTGGAAATACCATTCACCTAAAGGTAAACCAGTAATTGTTGAGAAAAATTTACCTTTTTCAAATAATGTAATTCCGAAACTTCCCCAAGGAATAAATCCTACTATCATAATAAGGAAAGTTAATAGGAATAATACTAAAGTAACTTTTTGACCACCAGTAAGTTTAACTTCTTCTTCTTTCTTATCATCATGCATAGCATAATTTTCTTTCATATACTTTTGTTCTTGAAGTGATAAGAAAGTAGAACCTTTTTGTTTAATAACTTTCTTAGCATAAGCCATAACAAATAAAGTGGCTATTGCATAAGAAGTTAACCATAACGCTATACCTATACCTATAATTGTACCTTGATTTACAGTAATATCTTTTGGCAAAGCATCAATAGCAGCACCCACAGCAAATGGATTAATAGTAGAACCTAAAACACCAGTACCAGCACCCAATAGTACTACAGCAGAAGCAACTAATGTATCCATACCAGCAGCTACCATAGCAACACTAAGTATCGCATAAAATCCTACAGTTTCCTCCAACATACCATAAGTTGTACCACCAATTGAAAAAACAAACATTAAAATTGGAATTAAAACTAATTCTTTTCCTTTTAATTTCTTAATTAAAGATTTAATTCCCATTTCAAGGGCACCAGTATTAGTAACTACCTTTAAGAATGCACCAAGTACTAATACGAATATGCAAATATCAATAGCATCTGCAAATCCTAATATTGGAGCTAACAATGTTTGAGATAGAGTCGCTCCAACAACTCCACTACCATCAACCAATTCCTCACCATTAAATTGTGCTACTGGCAAAACGTGTGTAATTAAAGATAACACAAATGTAAGTAGCAAAATAATAGTAAATGCTGACAAAGAAAATACTCTTTTCTTAGCAGGCGTCTTACTATTCTTTTTTTCTGAAACCGCCATATTCTTTATTGACCTCCTTTTATGGTTGTACCAGTTTTTCCTTCTATTGCAAACTTAGATTTTGCTAAAGATGTAATTATAGCTTTTTTGCCCTTAGTATGAGCTATAAATTCCATACAAGCTTCTATTTTAGGAAGCATAGATCCCTCAGCAAATTCCTTGTTCTCAATATACATTTTTAAATCTTTCATGCTAACATCATCAAGTTTCTTTTCATTTGGTAAATTATAATTTATAGATACCTTTTCCACTGTCGTTAGAATTAATAAAATATCAGCCTTTAATTTTCTAGCTAATAATGAACTAGTTCTATCCTTATCAATAACAGCATCTACTCCCATATATCCTTTACCACTCTTAATAACAGGAATTCCTCCTCCACCACATGCTATAACAACATGTTTACTTTCTAATAATTTTTCTATTGTATTTAATTCACATATCTTGATAGGCTTAGGAGATGGAACTACTTTTCTATACCCACGTCCAGCATCTTCCTTATATACACCATTACCAGCTGCTGCTAATTTCAAAGCCTCTTTTTTTGTATAAAAATTACCAACCGGTTTAGTAGGATTTTTAAATGCCGGATCTTTTTTATCTACTAAAACAGATGAAACTATTGTTACTACCCTCTTGTTCATATTTCTCTTATTGAATTCATTTTGCATAGCTTGTTGCAAATGATAACCAATATATCCTTGACTCATTGCTCCACATTCTGCAAAAGGCATATTCTGAGAAGACATTTCTTTATATATCATTCCTACTTGAGGACCATTACCATGTGTAACAATTATTTCATGACCCATCATAACTAAATCTACTAGTCTTCTAGCAGTTTTTTTAACAGTAGCTAATTGCTCAATCGCATTACTACCTAAAGCATTTCCCCCTAAAGCAACAACTATCCGGCTCATTCTTTCATTGTCTCCACCATAACTGCTTTAATAGTATGCATTCTATTTTCAGCTTCTTCAAAAACTCTAGATTGCTTAGATTCAAACACTTCAACAGTAACATCCATTTCTTTTAAACCAAACTTTTCATAAATATCTTTACCAATAGAAGTATCTATATTATGAAATGATGGTAAACAATGTAAGAATATAGCATCTGGTTTAGCATTATCCATAACTTTTTTATTAACTTGATATGGAAGCAATAACTTAATACGTCCTTCCCATAGTTCCATAGGTTCTCCCATAGAAACCCATACATCAGTATATATAGCATCAGCATCCTTTGAAGCCTTCATAATATCAGTTTCTAATCTAATAGTTCCTCCTGTTTCCTTACAAATTTCTTGACATTCTTTAACTAATTTTTCATCTGGAAACAAATCAGAAGGCGCTGCACATACAAAGTTCATTCCCAATTTAGAACAAACTACCATTAATGAATTACCTACATTATTTCTAGCATCACCGCAAAAACATAATGTCCTACCCTTCAAATCGCCAAATTCTTCTTGTATAGTCATTACATCTGCTAACATCTGTGTAGGATGAAATTCATTAGTAAGACCATTCCATACAGGAACACTAGAATATTTAGCTAAATCTTCCACAATAGTCTGATCAAAACCACGATATTCTATTCCATCATACATTCTGCATAAAACTCTTGCTGTATCAGCAATAGTTTCTTTTTTACCAAGTTGAGATCCTGTAGGTCCAATATAAGTAGCTTGCATTCCTAAATCAACTGCCCCTGCTTCAAAAGAGCATCTTGTTCTAGTAGAATCTTTTTCAAATATTAAAGCTACTTGTTTACCCTTTAAATATCGATGTGATTCTCCATTATGTTTTTGTTTCTTCAATGTCATAGCCACTTTTAATAAATGATTAATCTCTTTTGGAGTAAAATCCAAAAGTTTTAAAAAATCTCTGCCTCTTAAATCTACCATTCAATATCATCCCTTACAAGTGGCATACTCATACATCTAGGACCACCTCTACCCCTAGATAACTCAGCACCATGTATCTCAATAACATTAAGTCCCTCTTTACGAAGTACATCATTTGTTACATTATTTCTATCATAAACAATAACAGTGCCAGGAGCTATACATAAAGTATTAGATCCATCATTCCATTGCTCTCTTTCAGATGCAATCTTATCTCCCCCAGCACAAGGTATTAATTTAACCGGATGTCCTAAATAAGTTTCAAGTATCTTATCCAAAGGAGCATTAATTTCCTTAACATTCAAATCCTCATAAGTATCTGGATCAAATCCTTCAGTAATTTCAAATACTTGAAGTGTTCCCATAATACCAGGATGATAAGTAAATGTATATTTATCAATCTGTGTAAATACTGTATCCAAGTGCATAAATGCACGACTAGATGGAATATTAAAAGCAAGTACCGTATCAACCTTACAATTACCATCTCTAAAATAATTCTTAGCCAATTGATCAATAGCAGCAGCTTCCGTTCTTTGAGAAATACCAATAGCTACCGTATGCTCATTAATATTAAGAACATCACCACCCTCAGTATGCCAATCATAATCACGATTATAATGAAGATGAGTCTTATTAAAATCAGGATGATATTTAAATATATATTCCGCATAAATACTTTCTCTATTTCTTGTAACAGAATACATTCTATTTAAGTTAATACCTTCTCCAACTGAAGCAAAATTATCTCTCGTAAAATATAAGTTAGGCATAGGATCTGCCATAAACCTATCAGGAGTATCGATTAAATCAACCAAAGTCTTTTCAACTTCTCTTTTCCTCTCTGGAATATCTCCTACCTTAATTCCTTCCATTGTCTTTAAAACAAATTCTTTAGGATCTTTAATACTCATTAAATATTCTTCTACCAAAGTCTTATATTTAATAGTATTAATACCCGCCTCTCTCATAAATTGCCTAATAAATTTTAACTTAATTTCTTCACTACTAGCAATTACATCAGCCATCAAGTCTTCTAAATAAACTACTTCTACACCATTATCACGAAGAGCTTTAGCAAATGCATCGTGTTCTTTCTGAGCATCCGGTAAATATGGAATATCATCAAAAAGTAAATCTCCTAATGTATCAGGTGTTAAGTTTAATAATTCATTACCAGGTCTATGTAGTAAAACTTTCTTAAGTTTACCAATCTCACTAGTAACATGTATACTACTCATTAATTCCCTCCTATTCTACTTTATAGTATAACATATCTTTAACACAAATGCTATACTTTTTACAAAGAAAAAAGAGTATATTTTATACCCTTATTCATTTCTTTTAGATTTAAATATCTCCGTATTAGAATCATCATCAATTTTAAATTCATTTTTTGAAATTCTAACTAGATGCGTATCAGAAGGCATATCTATATATTTTAATATCACTGGATCTAATTTTGCGATATTACCAAGTTTAATATAATCAAGATTATTAATATTATCAATATAATCCTGACTATCTATAGGAGAAAGAAATCTCCATCCACTATCATTGCTTTTATCATTATCTTCTCGATACATTAAACCAACATTCCAATTTTCTTCTGTTATTCTTTTAGTAACAAAAGCCATTTGATCAAGAATACCATTAAAAGATTCATAAGAAGTTTCTTTTCCTTCTTTAAAATTATTAATCACATTCTCAGGTACAGATATATCAAAATTAATATTATCAATATTAATATCAAATTCAGATTTCATATCTGTTTCCATATACAATATAACAGCCAATTTTAAAATATCTTCTTCACTATCATCTATCTTACTTTTAATATCTCTTATAAGATTTTTACCATCATTATCATAAACAAATACATTAATAGTACCATTTCTATATAGTATTAACTTTATAGCTCCTAATTTCTTTTTATTATTATAAAATATCATAAAATCAGAAAGTCTATTATTAGAGTGCCAATCATTCATAGTACCCATATTACTATTCATATAATAAATAGCACCATTTTCCTCTAAATCTTCTTCTTTTATATTAGGCAAATATTTTTTAACACTTTCATTCATTAATTTCTTTATTTGATTTATTATTTTATTATTCATTATTATTCTCCTATCTAGACATACCATTATCTTCTTCTTCCTCCAATAGCATATTCCTTGTTTGTTCTAATTCTCTCTTCTTTCTTACTTGATCTAATTCTCCCTTCATACTTTTTAAACTTTCTATTTTTTTCTTTCTTTCTTCCTCTTCTTGCTTTTGTTTTTCTAATGCACGCTTTCTTTTCCGTTCTTCTTCATCTGTTTGTTTCTCATCATTTCCTGTTATAGGTTGATTATTATTTTTATTTGATTGATTTTTTCCATATGGTAAATCTTCTTCCGATTGTATATATTCGCTTCCACCACTAGAATCACCTGATGATGTCGTAGATTTGGAACGATTAGCTCTTTTTTTAGCCTCCTCAATCATAGAATCATATTCTTTTATTATTTCACTTCTAAAAGGCTCTGATTTATTAATTTTACCATCAAGAACTAGACGATTAATTCCTATAATAGTATTTGTTTTTTCTTGCATTAATCTTTCTACAGTTTTATACTCAATTCTATTATCTTCTCCACCACTATTAGAATATAAATATGGTTTTATACTAATATTTAATAATTGTTCTACTGTTTTTATAATTTCATTATGTGATAAGACCTTATCATCTTTGTGTACTTGCTTTTCACTATTTTTTTTCTCATTTATTCCATTATTAAAATCTGCAACCACTTTTCTAAAAGCATTATTAAGATCGCTAATAGTAAAAGGTATAGAAGTAGGACTTTGAATATTCTCTTCTGAAACACTTAAAGAATGGGTCCTGCTAAACTGTTCTTTAGTTTTAAAAAAGTATTCTATTGATTCTTTATCTGTATCCTTAGTAGGATCAAAATAATACCAATCATCTCCTAACTTTGCTCTTAAAACAGCATGATTAGAATTAGTAGAGACGAAATCTTTACCAGCTTCTGCACAAAAAATACTTTTACTTTCTACACCTACACTTTTTAGCATATAATGCATCAAATTACTATATCCCTCACATACACTCTTACCTTCCATAATAGCATTATAACTAGATTGTTCTCTGTCTAATATTTTATCAACCGTTTCCCAACCATTTCCTCTTGTCTTTGAAAATTTGTCCTTATCATCAGCATTTTTACTTGCCCTCAATGCCTCATAATCATATTTCACATGTTGAATTAAATAAGAATAAATTGCAGCAATTTTTTCAATATCACTATAATCATAAGCAATTAATTTATTTAAAACAGACTTAACTTTATTATCCATTTCTTTCATTCTATTAGTAAGAATTGAATTATAACGTCTATCACCAATTGTCTCTATCCAAGAATATACTTCTCCTCTACCAAAAACCATTCTTTCTAAATTAGGATTTGCACCACTCAAAATAGGAAACAAATCAAAATCTAATTTAAATTCTGATAAACTATTATTTAGTAATTTTTCTAAATCAAAACCTTTATTAATACCATTTCTTAATAAAACAAGATTTTCTAATTCTTTTCTATCAGAAAGTCCAACAATTTCAGTTAAATTATCATTGCCTTCTAATTCTAATATAGCTAAATGATCTAAATTAGATACATCTAATTTTTCTAAGCCATCTACATATTCTATTCTTAAATACTTTATATTTTTTAATTCATTAATAAACGAAAAATCATTAGCTTGTATTTTAGTTTTATAATAATTAAAATGTTTTTCAGAAGAAGAAAGCCCATTACTAGAAATACTTCTTGCATTACTAGATGATATTTCTAAATCCTCCAAATTCACACAATATCTTAATTCGCTCAAATCTTTATAAGTGTCATCATTCAGTTTTAACTTTTTTATACTAGCAAGTTCACTCTTTGTAAATCTCAAATCATAGTCCTTAAATCTTTTATCTCTCTTCTTAGTTTCGTTTAGTTTATTCAAAAAAGCAATTTTTAAACTATAATCATTAACTACTACAATCTCATCATCCATAAGTAATCACTCCACTATTCACTATAATTATATCATATAAAAAAATATGTAAACATTCTTTACTTAATATATACAAATGTTTTTACATTTTTTTATTCTAGTATTAAATTATCTATATTAATATCTTCTTTAGTAATAGTCTTTAAGATATGTTTTTGTTTCTTATCTTTTACTCTACTAGCATGACTAATAACAGTTTTTTCATAAATATTTCTTATAAATCTAGCATTACCAAAGTTTTTCATATTACGATATTTATTGATAATTTCAGATAAGTATCCTATAGCATCGTCTTCTACTATAAATCCAGCTTTCTTAGTCATACCTAAGA
The DNA here is from genome assembly GCA_964652515.1 of uncultured Clostridium sp. Lineage (GTDB taxonomy): Bacteria > Bacillota_I > Bacilli_A > RF39 > UBA660 > CAG-914. The sequence continues at coordinate 28,545 of CAZZAK010000003.1, forward strand.
ATATCTCTATAAGTTCATCAGTAGTATAATCATCAAATTCTAAAGTATAACCTATTCTAGAAGCTATACCAGAATTAGAATTTAAGAAATCTTGCATCTCATGAGTATATCCAGCGAATATTACTACTAATTTATCACGATAATTTTCCATAGCCTGAATTAATGTAGCTATAGCTTCAGCGTTATAAGAATTATCATTATTCTTACTACTTAAAATATAAGCTTCATCAATAAATAATATTCCATTCATAGCTTTTTCTATAATAGCATTAGTCTTGGGAGCTGTCTGTCCAACATACTCTGCTACTAAATCTTTAGCAGATACTTCAATAAGTTTATTTTCTTTGATATATTTTAAATCATATAAAATATTAGCAAGCATTCTAGCTACAGTGGTTTTACCAGTACCAGGATTACCTAGAAACACCATATGTAAGTTAACATCTTGTATTTTAAGATCTTTACTCTTTTCTTTTAATTTAATTAAATCTACTAAATCATATAATACTTTCTTAACCTTAGATAATCCTACTAAATCATTTAAGTCTTTAAATACCAAATCTATACTCTTTTCTTCTTCTAGCTTAGGTAATTCTTTATTAAATGATATATACTTAATAAGTTCATTCTTATAACTAACATAATCTATATCATTAGAATATGTCAGACTAATATAATCTAATAAATTAATCTTATCAGAGTCATCTAATTCTAATTTAGATATTACTTCATTATAAATATCTTGTTTATCTGGATTTTCACTAACTATTTCTAAGAAATTATGTTTCAAACTTTCTCTTCCTAAGAAGAAATTATCTAATTCTAGTTTATTACCAGATATTAGTAATATAGATTTATCTTCTCTCTTCAAGTATTCTTCTAAATCATAAATAAATTGTTTACTTACTTTATCTTCTTCCATAGATAAACCATTAAGTCCATTAAATAATATTAATCCATCATTATACTTATAATCTTTTTCCAGTTTATATAAAGAAATTTCCTTTTTATTAGTATTATCTATATACTTAAAATACCCTGCACTATCATAAAGTATTTCTACCAATTCACTTTCCAAAGTTTTATTATTAACATTAAGTATTAAGTGAAAAGGAATATAATTTTTCTCTATTCCCTCACTATACTTACGCATATATTCAATTATTTT
>CAZZAK010000004.1:0-28495 GCA_964652515.1 uncultured Clostridium sp.
TTTTATCATTTTAAATTCAAATTTATTTATTTTTATATTAATTTGTGCTATTATTATTTTAGTGATTAGTTGTTTATCAACTTTACTATTAGGAGTTTCAAATAACCTTTGTTATCGCTCCATTAGATAATTAATCGAACTATCAGTTCGATTTTTTTATAATTATGGTAATAGAAAAAGCAGGTTTTTTACATCTGCTTATTTATTTTCTATGACTAATTCTTTTTTAAAGATAATATTTTTATATTATTAGGAACTTCTATTTCATTTTCATTTATAAAAATAAAGTTTATTTTACTAATATCTTGTTTAGATAACCAACCCCTATATGATGTATTTGGGTCTAAATGATATGGTAATTGATAATCTATTACAATCCATAAAACATCTGGTCTATCTAATGGGAATGTACCCCATCCATCAGTAAGAACTATTTTATTATCTACATTATTTGAAAAAGTTTTTGCCATTGTTTCAAGATCTGTTCCACCACGGCCTATAATATGCAATTTATCAATATCAGCATCATTTCTAATATCATTCCAACCATAAAACTCTGTATCACAAAATCCTACTCTTATATCGCTACAAGATAAAATATTTTTGCATTCTCTTAAAATAGCTTTGATTTTTTGCATATTCATTGAACTACTACTATCAATTACTATTTCACTTTTTGAAAAACAAGTATCTTGTTTTAATTCTTTTCTTATTACTCCATCTATTTCAACTTCATAAAATGATGTAATGGTTTCACTAGGATTAACTAGACTATCTCTTAATATATCTCTCCAATTAAGTAATGGAGCAGCCTTACCAACCTCTACACTAGGGAATTCTAGTCCTAATGCCTCTTTACCATGTTGGGCTTTATTTTTTAATTCTTCTTGATAATCACTTATCATTTCGCTTCTTAATTTAGAATTGTCATCCATTAATTCTTGCATGTCTGAATCATACATTTTATTCAATATATCATTTAAGTCTTTTATTTCTAAATGATATGTATTTGATTGCATCCATTTTTTTATTTCTTCAAGTTGTGGTAAATATCTCATGTATAATTCATCAGTTGAATAATCAAGAGCATCTGGAACATCTACTAGTCCTTGAGGTATTGATAATCCATCTCTTGCTAATAATTGATTAATTATTGCGTCTTCAACATAATTTAATAAATCTCTATCTCTACCTATGTTTCTAGATAAATGACTTAATATAATATGAAATAATTCATGAGCAATTATAAATTCTTTTTCTTCATCAGTAAACTCGTCAATAAATTCCTGTTTATAGTAAATATTTGCTCCATCTGTAAATGCTGGTGCAGGAACAGGAGAATTAGTATAAATAAAGTTTAAATTTGCAATTATATTTCCAAATAAAGGATATCTTATTAAAAGATGCCTAACAATATTATCTATTCTCATTTGGAATCAACCTTTTTACAAGTTGTCTATCAGTCTGAGTATATAATTTCATAATTCTTGCATCGTTGTCTTTTGACCACTCATAATCAAATACTGCCAAAAATTCTTTACCTAGCCCACTTACAAATTGTCTAACTTTATCTACATTTTCATCATCAACAGTGCTTAAACATATTGTAGTGTACCATCTTAATGATGGATCAAAAGGAACACTTTCAACTTTACATCTATCATTTAATACATCATCAATAGTAATTAAATTCATTTTACAAAATTTAATAAAACTCTTTGTGACTTCTTCACCAACAAAGGCACGAAGAACATTTGGATTATTACTTTTATATAATGCTTTTGATGCTAAAGTCCATTTTCTTGGATCTGCATTAGGATTTATTCCATCATATTGTGTTCTTAATACATTATCCCCATTTACTCTAATAAAATCAATGATTGCTGGATGTATAGTATCAATCTCTTCTTGTTTTTTATATAATAATTCTTTCCCTGTTTTTTTTCTCTTTAATGCCCATTTTAACCAATTTTCAGAATCAGTATCTATATAAACATGAGCAAATCTTCCAAACAATGGCTCACTTAATGAATTTGCTGATCTTGATTCACTTGCTTCATTGCCAGCTGCACATACAACAGCATTCTCTGGTAGTTTTAATCTAAAACCACTATTTGTTAATGTTTTATTTAAAGTAACTTCAAAGGCAACCTTTTGTATATCACTTTTTGCATTAGTTAATTCTTCTAAAAATAGAATATGTAATTTTTCTGGTTCTGCTTCGCATTTCTTGCATAAACTCTTATACCAATATGGTTCATATAAAAATAATTCTCTTGAATTAAAATCTTTTGCAACAATTCCTGTAAAACCATCAGAACTCGTGCAACCAAAGTCAATTAATTCTAAATTTCTATCTAATGTAAGCATTCTTTCTGTTTTACCTACTCCAGTTTTACCATGTAAAAATACCGCAATATTACAATTAATACATATCTCAATTATTTCTTCCTCAGTAAGTGAAGTAAAATTAAATCCATAACGATTATTACCTTCTTTTTCTTCAGTACCAAATACTATTGCTGGTGTATCATGTCCTAATTCATCATTAATACTCTTTAAGAACTCCCCATTTAAGTATTTATTTAATTCGCTATTTTCAAATTCTCTTCCATCTTTATCAAATTTTGAAGCAAATAATATAATTGATGAATATACTAATCTTGCTTCTTCATCAACAATTAATGGAATACTTTCAACTTTTAAATAAACTTCAGTATCTGCTTTACTTATTGTCCCATCGCTTAATACTTTTGACTGAATTTTATTTTTCTTTCTTATAAATCTTATGCCAAATGCTTCATATTCACGATATTAAGTTCTATCAACATAATGTTTTCTTCCGGTTGTAATAATTAGTTTGCTTTTATTTTCAAATAATTTATCTATTGTTTCACCAACTCGCCCACCAATAATTGTTAGTGGGTATTCAAGATTCAATTTTTTTAATTCTTCCTGATTAAAATTCTCTATATCATCAAAGGAAAAAGCAATTCTGACACCAGAACTAAAATCTGTTTTATAAGTAGAAGAAGGGGCGCCACTATTATTAATATAATTCATATTATATGTAGTGTTTTTGTTCTTTTTTGTTATAACTTGTTGTCCATCAAACCAATATTCACCAAATCCATTTGATTGATCATATTGCACACCAGTCAAACGAGCTAAATCAGAGCAATAACATTTAACTCCGGATTGCTTTATAGTTTCAAGCATAGTATCATTTTTAATATGTTCTTCTTTTAAAATCCCTATCTTTTTAATTCTCATTAAGAATCCCCCTTAAAAAGTAAGTATTATAATATCACAAAAATACTGCTTTGGGAACTTTTTTAATAAAAAATATCTATATTTTAGTCAAATATTATAATTCCACAAATTATGAATTTTATCAGAATATCAATTTCAGATTATTTGCTCTTTCCCTATAATGTGATATATTTAATATGTAATTGAGTTTTATCTCGTTACATTTGTCGGTAATTGTTTCTCAAACGAGATACACAATTGCTCCATTTGAAATGAACGTCGAACTAATTGACGTTTTTTTATTTTAATATTTGCCAATAACCTGTTTTATCTGAACCAATTCTTTCTAATATTGAATTGGCAATTAAAACCTTGAAGTTCCTTTTAATAGTTCTAACATTAACTCCAATAATACTTGCAATTTCATTTTGAGTAATTCTATTATTATTAGTGATTAATTCTATAATTCTATTTTGTATATCACTCATAACAAAAGTACTGTTCTTAATTATTTTATCTAATGATGAATTAATTGTATTTAGAACAAATTTTATAAATACATTAGCATTACCATTGTTATGACATTCTGCAATTGTTGAGTAATATTCTTCTTGATTTAAATATATTTCTTCTTCAACAGGTATAAATTCAAATTTTTTATTATATCCTATTAGCATTAGTGAAACCCAAAATCTTGCAAGTCTTCCATTTCCATCAGAAAAAGGATGAATAGATACAAAATAATAATGGAAAATTGCAGCTAAAATAATTGTATTTAAATCACTATTATTAATATATTCAAATAAACTTTTCATTAGTGTTGGAACTAATATTGATTCAGGCGCCATATATATTATTTCATTTTTTCTTTTAACACCTTCACCATGATTTCTATAATTTCCATTATCTTCATCAAAATATTTCATCATTAGTTGATGTACTTTTAATAAATCATTTTCGTTTTTATAATTGTATTCATTTATATGATTATAGACTTCTATAGCATTTTTAACCTCTTGTACCTCATCTTTTTTACCTATTACTTGTTTGTTTTCAGTTATATTTTCAACATCAAATAAAGATAATGAATTTGCCTCTATTGCAAGTGATGAATGAATTGATCTAACTTTCGATTTTGAAATCATATATTTTCTTTTTTGTTTATCATTAATTTCAATATCATTTAATTTATTATCAATTTCTTTTAAAATTGTTGCCATTTCATTATCAATATAAAATACAGGATTAATTTTATCAAACAATTTCATTCTATCACTCCTTTTCTATAATTATTATACCACAAATGTCACTGTAAATGTCACTGTATTTTGAAATAAAATTATTCTGTGGTATAATTTTATTGAATTAAGTTTTATCTCAATTTTTACTTGTAGATAGTGAGCAATATTTCGTAAACGAGATACACAATTGCTCCATTTGATATTTATCTCTTGAGTTTTTTGGGGGGTATTTTTCTGTTAAAGGATGATATAATTTTTATTAACAAAGGACTAACTTAATTCCAATTTCTTAGGAATCGTAGTTAGTCCTTTTGTTTTTGTTTATTTCTTATTTCTTTTAAGATATCTAAGCCATTTACTTTAGGTAACATGATATCTAAAAGTATTAGATCATAATTATCATTTAAAGCGTTATATAATCCTTCTTCTCCATCTAATGATGCATCTACTTCATATTTTTTACGTTTTAATCTACTGACTATTAAGTCAGATAATGAATATTCATCTTCTACTAGTAAAATTCTCATTTTATCACCTCAGTTAAAATATAATATTAATTTATTAAACGAAGATTAAATATATATTTATTATATTAAATTTTAAATAAAAGTAAAAGACCATTAGAGGTCTTAAATTTATTTTTTCATCAAATGTTCACTGTTTCTTTTAGGCTCTATTACTTCATCATATAATCTTGATAATTCATTATATACTTGAAGTAATCCTGCCCTATCATCTAGGAGAACATTATAATATATTTTTCTTCCTTCTGCTTTAATAGATGGTGCATTCTCATTAATACCATTATATGGAATATCTTGTTCCTTTAAATAATTTTCTATCTCTGAATATCTTTCAGGTGGAGAATTAGTGAAAACTATTAAGTATGCATAATCTTTAAGTTTTCTTAATAAATTTATTACATTATTGAAAGTATCCCCTTTTTTATGATAATCATATACTGTATTATCAAAATCAAATGCTATAATTAATTTACCATATTTTAAATATTCATCTTTCAATCTTTTATAAGAACTGTTTTCTATTAGATATGGATCTCTTGTTATTCCTTCAAACATACTACATACTCCTTTATATATAATTTTTGTTCACTTGTATTATAAATTATAATTATTTTATTTGCAACTAGATATAGTTATTATTGGCATAAATGTAAATAGATGTTATAATATTTATTGATTGGAGGCTATTATGAGGTTATATAATACTAGAAGTGGTAAAGTAGAGGAATTTATTCCTATTAATAAGGATTATGTTACAATGTACACTTGTGGTCCTACTGTATATCACTTTGCACATATTGGTAATTTACGTTCTTATATAATGGAAGATGTTTTAGAGAAGTCTCTTAATTTTTTAGGATACAATGTTAAAAGAGTTATGAATATAACTGATGTTGGCCATTTAACAAGTGATGGTGATACAGGAGACGACAAAATGCTAAAAGGGGCCAAAAGAGAACATAAGAGTGTTATGGAAATAGCTGAATATTATACTAATTGTTTTAAAAATGATTGTGACAAACTTAACATTAAATGGCCTGATACAGTAGTACCTGCTACTAGTATGATAGACTATTATATAGAATTTATTTCTAAATTAATGGATAAAGGTTATGCTTATTTTAAAAATGGTAATGTATACTTTGATACTTCTAAATTAGATGATTATTATGTGTTATCTAATCATAATGTAGATGATTTATTATCTGGTGTTAGAGATACTGTTACGGAAGACGTGAATAAAAAAAATAAAGCTGATTTTGTTTTATGGTTTACTAAATCAAAATTTGAAGATCAAGAACTTAAATGGGATAGTCCTTGGGGAATGGGTTATCCTGGATGGCATATAGAATGTTCTTGTATCTCTTTAAAACATTTGGGGGAAGACTTAGATATTCATTGTGGCGGTGTTGATAACATATTCCCACATCATACTAATGAGATAGCTCAAACAGAAAGTTATGTTGGTCATAAATGGGGTAATTTCTGGGTACATTGTGAACACTTGAATGATCGAGAAGGAAAGATGAGTAAATCTAAAGGTGAATTCTTAACTGTTAGTTTACTAGAAAGCAAAGGTTATAGTCCCCTAGCCTATAGATTATTGTGCTTATCATCTCATTATCGTAAACAATTAGTTTTTACTTATGAGTCATTGGATATTGCACAGAATACTTATGATAAATTAAGAAATAAGATTAAATCTTTGAAAAGTACCGGTAATATTGATAATGAAAAATTTGAAAAATATAAGATTCAATTTGCTGATGCTATAATGGATGATATGAATACTTCTAATGCATTAACTACTTTATATGATATTTTAAAGGATGATATGAATGATGCTACTAAAGTTGCTTTGATTAGATTATTTGATACTGTACTTTCTTTAGATTTATTAAGGGAAGATGATAATGAAATAGATAGTGAATTAGAAAAATATATTCTTCAAATGATCGAAAAAAGAAAAATAGCTAAAGAGAATAAAGATTATGAGATGGCTGATAAGATTAGAAATGAACTATTAGAGAAAAATATTATAATAAAGGATACTCGTGAGGGTACTATATATGAGGTGAATAGATAATGAATGATTTATATAATAGTAACTTAATTATGAATTATGGATTACCTATATTAGGATTTATTGTTACTTTTCTTGCTCAAATATATATAAAGATTACTTATTCTAAATATAAGGGTATTAGGAATAGTAAAAAATATACTGGTTATGATGTGGCTAGGACTATTCTTGATAAGAATGGATTAAAAGATATTTTAGTTTTAGAGACACAAGGTGAATTAACCGATCATTATGATCCAAGTAAGAAAGTTATTAAATTATCTACGGATATATATCATGGTGATACTATTGCAGCGGCTTCAGTTGCTGCTCATGAATGTGGACATGCTATTCAAGATAAAGAAAATTATACCTTTTTAAGGATTAGACATAAAATTGTACCATTAGTTAATTTTTCTACCAAAATTGGTTATTTAGTACTTATGATTGGCCTTATTATGGGAGCAATTGGTTTGGCTACTGTTGGGTTAGTAATGCTTATGGCTATGTTAGTATTTCAATTAGTAACATTACCTGTTGAATTTAATGCTTCAAGTAGAGCTAAAAAGCAAATAGATGAATTAAATTTAATGGCTAAGGATGAACAATCTGGTGTTAGAACAATGTTATTTTCGGCTGCACTTACTTATGTAGCTTCATTAGCTTCTACCCTATTCCAAATATTAAGGCTTGCTTTAATGGTAACTAATAGAAGAAATAATAGATAGTATCACAAAATGTGATGCTTTTTATTATAACGCAAAATGTGTGTAATAAAGGATTGACAAAATATTGATTTTTGAGTATTATAGGGGGACGAAAGGAAGTAATATATAATATGGATTTAAATATTGAAGATATAGAAAAGGCTATTCAAGAATTGTCTCCTAAACAAGTAGCTGAGATTCTTAGTAGATTGGAGGAAATATGTGACGAGTGATACTTATATCACAGAAATTTCAGGCATATTAGGAAGTAAATTTAGTGAAATATTGCAAGAATTATCTATTTTAAAGAAAACAATTGATTTAATTGAGAGTGCTTTAGAGGAAAGTGATGATGAATGTCACTTGCAAAATGAAAATATTCTAGAAGTACATCTTGATTATTACAATAAATATTTTGATTTATTAAGCAAAAGTCTATTATACTTCTTTTATAATTCTATTTCTGTTATGTCTGACGATCAAGTAGAAGAATATAGGCAAGCTCGTGTAGAAATAGACGAGAAAGAACTAAAACAAAAAACAGAGATGGTAAGTAAAGATTCTGCTCATTTTGAAAATTTTGTTGCTTTATATGATTCTATTATTAGTTTATCTAGACGAACAAGTACTTTAAGATTATTAACTACTGATGAAATACGAGAAAAGGCGAAAGAAGTAGTTAATACTTCTTCAGCTACCATTAAAAAACTAATTACATTTAGTAAGAAAAGCTTTAGTAAGGAAAGCATTCCTAATATGAGTTCTTTAGATGAGGATTCTTTAGTGAGTATTTTTTTAAATCATGGAGCAGAGTTAGATAGATACAATCAATATTATGCTCAAGCTATAGCGTTAGCGAAGAAAAATAGTAATATTGTATCTGATTTTAATGAACGTTTTGAATATTTAGAAAAACTTCAAAAAATTTTGGAAAGTGTCAATTCTGTTGATGAAACATCATATGAAGATTTTATTAATTTCTGTAAGGAATTACATGATGATCGTATGAAACGTTTTATGAGCGGGTCTACTATATCATTTTTCGGGCCTGAAAAATTTAAATCAGGAAATAGCTTAGAATTATTTAAGGCCTTGGGATTTCCCGAGGATGATATAAAGCATATAGTTGAATTAACTCCAAGGTTAAGCAATAGCAAATATTATTCTCATGTAGATGATTTTGCTAATAGAATAAATCGCATACCATCAATATCTTGGCCTACTATTAAGATTACAAATAAAAAAGATGATTGTATTTCTTTATGGGAGTTTGAAACAAAGGAAAACCTAATTAGTGAACTGCAAAGACGAATTTCTGAAGCTAAAAGTGAAGTGGAAGATTTAAGACTTCGTGTGCAAAATGAAACTACTAAATTTGATAATATTTTAAAACCTATAGAAGAATTAGGGATAATCGATTTCGAATGGACTAAAAGTCAATTGAATGAAGGAACTGAAATCAATATATATTATATTGTATTGTTACATCGTTATTATTATTTATTCGATTCTTGCCTTGCAAAAGTTGATCATACGGAGCCGATTTCTGAATATGCTCAATGGACTCGTAATTATGAGGGGTCTTTTCCACAACAGCTTGGTATTGCCACTAATCAACGTGGACGTTGATGATGACTTATTTCCTATTAAATGTGGTTATTATTTAAAAATAAGTACTTAATTGTACTTATTTTTTATTCTTTAAAATCTGGGATAAATGATTCAGATTGTGTACCTTCTTCTTGAGTATAGGCATTTCTTATACCTATATTCCATGCATAATCAATTATTTCATCATATACCCTACTCTCTATTTTATGATTTAATTCATTATATTTTAGTTCTTTTATTGGTGTATATTGATTCATAATACTTATATAAATATTATCTTTATATGTATCATATAAGTACTTTAATATCTTCTTAGAATCTTCCTCCATACCTGGTAATAGTAGATGCCTCACTATTACTCCTTTTTTTAAGTTACCTTTCTTATCAAAAGTACACTTCCCTACTTGCTTATACATTTCTTCTATAGCAAGAGATGCATACTTAAAATAATCTTTTACTTTAGAGTATTTTATGGCATATTCATCACTATAATACTTTAAATCCGGTAAATATATATCTACTAATCCTTCTAATAATTTAATGGTACTTACATTTTCATAAGAGCTTGTATTATATACTATAGGGATTTTTAGTCCTTTTTCTTTTGCTAGTTTAAGACCATCTATAATTAGTGGTACATAATGTGTTGGGGTAACTAAATTGATGTTAGTGGCTCCCCTATCTTGTAATTCTAAGCACATATTAGTAAATTCTTCAGTGGTTACTTTCCTACCGTTACCTTCAGTACTAATATAATAATTCTGACAGAAGATGCATTTTAAATTACAATTAGAAAAAAATATCGTTCCAGAACCATTCTTACCTGTTATTGGTTCTTCTTCCCATTGATGAAGGTAATATTTGGCTATTTTTAACTTATTTCCTGCCCTACAAAAGCCTAATTCTCCCCTATTTCTGTTAACTCCACAATTTTTAGGGCATAAATTACAATTATTTAACAATTTGTTCATGTAAATCACGATATTATTCTAGCATAAAATTGATTATTTTACAAAAATATGCTATTATTTTATTAGTGGAGGTAATAATATGGGTAAACAAATTATTTGGGTTTATGCTGGTTTGAATAAGAAGCCTCAAATGCCAATTAATCAAACTGGACCTGCTATGTACGTAAAAAGAATATTTGCTGATCCTACTGAACCAGAAGTACAAAATATGATTAAAAATTTTAATGAAACGGTTCAATCTGAAGAAGCCTGTGGATATAGAATTTTTGATGTTTCTACAGAAATATTTAATGATTCTACTGTTATAAAAAGTCTTGAGCAAGCTAGGGAGATAGCTGATAGACAAATGAAACTAATACCAAAAACAGAAGTTAGAGGTAGAAGATAATTAATCGAAGAATACTTCGATTTTTTTATTAAATTGACATATTGTCTTTTTTTTTATATACTTAAATTGGTGATTTGTGTGAAAATATCAGATGTAAAATTAGTTATATCGGCTGTTAGAAAGAGTCAGTTTCCTAATGATGATAAGCCTGAATTTTTACTTGTTGGTAGGAGTAATGTGGGAAAGAGTAGTTTTATTAATACTTTAATTAATAGAAAGAATTTTGCTAGAACTTCATCTATTCCTGGTAAGACTCAAACATTAAATTATTATTTAATTAATGATAGTTTTTATTTTGTTGATGCTCCTGGATATGGATATGCTAAAGTTAGTAGACAATTAAAGAATAAATTTGGTTTAATTATGGAAGATTATTTAGAAGGTAGAGATGATCTAAAACTTGTTTTTATGTTAGTAGATTTTCGTCATAAGCCTACAGAAGATGATATAACAATGTATAAATATTTAAAACATTATAATATTAAGACACAAATTGTATGTACAAAATTAGATAAAGTAACTATGAAAAATAAAGATAAGAATTTAAAATTAATTGCTAAGACTTTTGAAGTTGATCCTAATGAATTGATTTTATTTTCTACTATTACTAAATATGGTAGAGATGAAGTATATAAAGTAATTGAAAACAACTTATAGTAAGGGGTGATATTATGAAATTACCTACAGTAGCATTAGTAGGGAGACCTAATGTTGGTAAAAGTACAATTTTTAATAAATTGGTTGGTAAAAAGATATCTATTATTGAAGATACTCCTGGTGTTACTAGAGATAGAATATATGGAGATGTTACATTTAATGATTATAAATTTCATTTAATAGATACTGGTGGTATTGATGTAACTAAAGAATTATTTAATAAAGAAATTATTGTTCAAGCTTCTATTGCTATAGAAGAATCTGATGTGATAGTTTTTGTTATTGATGGATTAGAAGAATTAAATCAGAATGATTTTGTTATTCGTGATATGTTAATTAAATCTAATAAGAGAGTAATTGTAGCAGTTAATAAGATGGATAATGAAAAGAGACAAGATAACATATATAACTATTATGAACTTGGTTTTGATACATTAATTCCTGTTAGTGGAGAACATAATATAGGTATCACTTCTTTATTGGAAGAAATTACTCGTGATTTTAATCCTGTTAGTGAAGAGAATTTAATTGATGATAAAATTAAGTTCTGTGTAATAGGGAGACCTAATGTTGGAAAGAGTAGTTTAGTTAATGCTATTTTAAATGAAGAGAAGGCTATTGTTAGTGATGTAGCTGGTACTACAAGAGATGCTGTTGATACTCCTTTTAGGTGTAATGAGAAAGATTATGTAATAATAGATACAGCAGGTATTAGGAAAAGTGGTAAAATATACGAAAATATTGAAAAATATAGTGTTATTAGAGCTATGAAAGCTATTGAGAGAAGTAATGTTTGTGTTCTTGTTATTAATGCAGAAGAGGGTATTATTGAACATGATAAACATATAGCAGGGTATGCCTTAGAATCTGGTAAACCACTTGTTATTGCTGTTAATAAATGGGATACTGTTAGTGATAAGAATAATATTAGTTCATTTACGAAGTTAATTAGAGCAGAATTTAAATTTTTATCATATGTTCCTATTGTGTACTTGTCTGCTAAAACAAAGAAGAGAATACATACTTTAATACCTGAGATAGATAAAGTGTATGAAAACTCTATTAAAGAGGTTAAAACGAGTGTTTTAAATGATGTTATTCGTGATGCAGTACTTCTTAATCAACCACCTTCTTATAAGGGTAAGAGATTAAAGATATACTTTGTATCACAGACAGGAATATGTCCTCCTAAATTTACTTTTAGAGTAAATAGTAAAGGATTAGTACATTTTTCTTATGAGAGATACTTAGAGAATAAAATAAGGGAATCTTTTGATTTTCTTGGGACTCCTATTGAAATAATATTTAAAAATAAAAGTGAGGAATAACAATTCTTCATTTTTTATTTTAAGCCTTTACATTTTTACATTATATGTTTATAATACTAACCAAGGTGGGTGTAATATGTTTAAGTATCAATATGAAAAGATAGAATTATCTGCCACAGAGGTTACAGCTTATTGGTGGATTGGAGTGATTAGAAATAAAATTAGAGAAATATCAGCGTGTCAAAATCAAGCAAGTAAAGATGAATTAGACTTTTTGAATATATTTCATGATTACACTGAACGTGATTGGAGAAATGTATATTTAGGATTAGTAAATAAAATAACTGAAGATATTAATAATTACGTTCCAAATGGCGATTTTATTGGTATTAGTGCTAATGTATTTAACCAGGATACTGATGCAAAGGGACATGACAGATTAAATAGTGAATTATGTCAAATAACAAAAAGGCATATACCGGATATCAGGTTATCAGCCAGATGGTCATATGACATGGTAATATATACCAACATGTTCGGAGCGAGTGTACGGCTTAAGTCTTGTGGCCTAAGACAATTAACCACAAAATATGATGCTAGTTATATATTAACTGGAGATGAGGAAATATTAGATTTTTATAATCAACTTGTAGCTACTATTTTTCTACTTCATAAAAAAGATAAAAAATTTGATTCTATACCAATATTGAAAAAATATTTTTGTGAAGAATACAAGAAAAATCAAGAATCAGAACAACAATTACAAGAATTATATGAAAAGTTTGATTATATTTTTAAAAGGGCATATGCTAAAGATGTTATTGGGATAACTATGTTAGATAAAAATTATTATAGCAAAATTAAAGATATTGATTTGGTTGGTTTAGATAAATATATGAAAATGGCTGATATATATGCTAATGCTATATTAAATCAATTTCAAAAAATCTTAACAAGAAAAAAAGCAAGAGCAAGAAACGTAAGAAATAAAAGATAAAATTGATGAGTATATTTTTTAACTTATTTTAATTTTTCTCATATAATACTCTAGGAGGTTATATGAGATTTTCAGATAATTTTTTTAAAAGAGTAGAAAATAAGAGTGGTGTTAATAAGGATACAATATTATCTTTGGCTAATAAATTACAAGGGGGAAATATGAAGGATGAAAAGACTTTAAGAGAGGTTATATCTGAGTTATCTAAAATGACTGGTAAAGAGGTATCAAAAGAAAAGGAAGATAAGATTATTAATGCTGTTATTAATGATAAGGTACCTAATGATATAGATAAGTATATTGACTAAATTTATTAATATAATTAAATAGAAAATAATTCTTTACTTTGAATTATTTTTTTGTTATAATACGTACTGAGCGAAAGCTCCTTCCCTGAAAAGGGCATAAGACCATAAGGAGGTGGAATAGATGAGAAAGTATGAAATAATGTTTATTTTAAAACCTACTCTAGAAGAGAGTGTTATTAAAAGTACTGTTAAGAAGTTAGAAAAAGCTTTAACTGATAATAAGACTACAATAACTTTATCTAAAGAATTAGGCCAAAAAGATTTTGCTTATGAAATCAAAGGTTTTAAATCTGGATTTTATTTCTTATACAATATTGAATCATCTAGTGATGCTGCAGTTAAGGAATTTAATCGTGTAGCTAGAATAGATGAAAATGTTGTTAGACATTTAGTTATAAATCTAGATAAGTAGGAGGACTAATGAATAAAGTATTTTTAATAGGTAGATTAGCAAGAGATCCAGAACTTAGACATACTAGTAATGGTACTGGTGTATGTCAAATAACTGTAGCTATTTCTAGAAGAGTAGCACAAGGGGCTAATCCTGAAACTGATTTTATTAATGTCGTTGTTTGGGATAAGCAAGCTGAGAATGTAGCTAAATATTTAGCTAAGGGTAGACAAGTTGCTGTTGAAGGTAGAATTCAAACGAGAAACTATGATGGAGCTGATGGTAAGAAAGTATATGTTACTGAAGTAGTTGCTTCAAACGTTGAATTCTTAGGAAGTGGAAATGGTAGTACAAATCAAACTACTATGGAAGAAAATCCATTTGATAATCAACAAGTAACTGATACAGCCGATGTTTCTGATGATCCGTTTGCTAATTTTGGAGAAAAAATCGATATAAGTGATAACGATTTACCATTCTAAAAGAAGGAGGATATGATGGCAGAATTTCATAAACCAATTAAAAGAAAAAAAATATGCTATTTATGTGCTGGAAAAGATGTTAATTATAAAAATGTTGATATAATTAGTAAATATATTAATGATTCAGGTAAGATTTTACCTAGAAGATTTACTGGTACATGTGCAAAGCATCAAAGATATGTTGCTGAACAAGTAAAATTGGCTAGATTTATGGGCTTTATACCATATACTAATAAATAATTAAGCATTCAGTAGAGTGCTTTTTTTCGTACTTTTGTTCGTTATAAGATTGTTGACAATTAAGGATAATTCTTTTATAATAATTATAAGTGTTTGGAGGGTAAAAATGAAGGTTATATTTATTCGTGATTTAAAGAATCAAGGTAAGAAAAATGAAATAAAAGAAGTAAAAGATGGTTATGCTACTAACTTTTTGATAAAAAATGGTTATGCTGTTAAATATACTAAGGGTAGTATGGATAGGTTAGATAGTGATATACAAAGTGAGAAAGCGCTTAATGAGAAGAATATTAAAGAAGCTAATAAAATAAAAGAAAAATTAGAAAAAGAAGTATTAACTTTCAATGTATCTAATGGTAAAAATGATAAGGTATTTGGTTCTATATCTTCTAAACAAATAGTAGAATCTTTGAATTCTCTAGGATATAAGATAGATAAGAAAAAGATACTTATTGATAGTCCTTTAAACACATTGGGTGGACATACTGTTAGAGTAGAATTATATAAAAATATTTATGCTAATTTATGTGTTAATTTAAAAAGTAAGTAGGTGAGTTATGAACAAGGGATTACCGGCTAATATAGATGCGGAAAAGTGTTTAATAGGTTCTATGTTTTGGTCATATGCTTCATTACAAAAGGGTTGTGAAGAGGTATATAAGGAAGCTTTCTACTTAGATAGTAATGCTAAAATATTTGAGGTTATTAAAGAATTATATGATAGAAAAGATCCTGTTGATGCTAATACTGTTACAACAGAACTTGTTAATAGAAAGTTAATTAATCAGATAGGAGGAGTTGAATACTTATCTGAGGTTATTAATAGTGTGGCTACTGGTGCTAATATTGAATATTATATTACTGCAGTTTTAGAAAAATATACTTTAAGAAGAATGATTGAAGTGGCTACAAATGTTATTAAGGTTGCTAATCAAGATGATGTTGATGTATCTAGTACTGTTGAAATGGCTGAGAAAGACATTTTAAGTGTTGCTAAAACAAGAAGAACAACTGAATTTAGAACTATTCATGATGTTTTGGAAAAGACACAGAGTGATTTAGATATTTTAGTTAAAAATAAGGGTAAAATTACTGGATTAACTACAGGACTTAAAGACTTAGATAATGTTACTGAAGGGTTACATCCTACACAGCTTATTATTATTGCAGCACGTCCTGCTGTTGGTAAAACTGCTTTTGCTTTAAATGTAGCTGCGGCTGCTGCTAGAAGTACAAAGAAAAATATTGCTATTTTCTCTTTAGAAATGCCTGCTGAGCAATTAGTTTTGAGAATGATTAGTTCTTTGGGGCAAATAGATTCTAAAAAATTGCAAACTGGTAGGTTAGAAAATGAAGATTATCGTAGACTTAACGAGGCTATTAGCCAATTAGAGGATACACATATCTATTTCCATGATGCTGGTGGGATTACAGCTTCTGAGATACAAGCTAAGTGCCGTAGATTAGCAGCACAGGGAGAAGGATTAGGTTTAGTTGTAATTGACTATTTGCAATTAATTGAATCTTCTAATAGATATGCTGGTGCTAGACAGCAGGAGGTATCTGAAATATCTAGAAAATTAAAGACTATGGCATTGGAATTAGAAGTTCCTGTTATTGCTTTATCTCAATTATCTCGTGGTGTTGAAAAGAGAGAAGATAAGAAACCTGTTCTTAGTGACTTACGTGAATCTGGTGCTATTGAACAGGATGCTGATATTGTTGCGGCTTTACATGCTCCAGAAATGCCTGATACTGATATAAAGGA
This sequence comes from uncultured Clostridium sp., assembly GCA_964652515.1. Taxonomy (GTDB): domain Bacteria; phylum Bacillota_I; class Bacilli_A; order RF39; family UBA660; genus CAG-914. Next base: position 16,868 of record CAZZAK010000004.1, read on the forward strand.
TGATTCTATACCTTCACCAATTCAGTTAATTATACTAAAGCATCGTAATGGGCCTACGGCTACTATAGATATGTTATTTAAGAAGAAAACTTCAACGTTTTTGGCTTTAAGAAAAGACGGAGGAAATAATGAAAAGTAAATGGTCATTTTCAATAATTTTTGTTATTCTGGTGGCTTCTGTTGCAACTATATTTTTGGGATTTAATATTAATTTTAATAGAAATCCTAAAACTGTATATGCTGTATATTTAGACGGAAAAGTTATTGGTACCGTTTCTGATAAAAAGGGATTTGATGATTATATAAACCAAAAAGAACAAGAATTAAAAGAAAAATATGGGGTAAATAAGATTTATACTCCAAACGGGGTTCAAATAAAGAAGACTATTACATATTCTTCCTTAGTTAATAGTAATGATGAAATATATAATAAGTTAATACAAGAGAAGCGTTTTACTGTTAAAGGTATTGTTGTTACTATTGATTATAAGGAAGAAGGTAAAGAAGATAGGATAATATATGTTCTTAATAAGAAAATATTTGATACTTCTGTTAAAGATTTGGTGAGAGCTTTTGTTGATGAGAAAGAATATAATAAATTTTTAAATTCTACTCAGGAAGAAATTACTGATACAGGGGAAATAATTGAAAGTGTTTATATTCAGGATAATATTTCATATAGAGAGGAATATATTTCAACAGATGAGATGATATTTACTAATTCTGATGATTTAACTAAGTATTTATTATATGGTACTTTAGATAAACAACAGACATATATTGTAAAAGAAGGGGATACTATTGCTGATGTTGCCAACGCTAATAAATTAAACGTTAGAGAATTTTTAATAGCTAATCCTGAATTTACTAGTGAGAATAATTTATTATATGCTTCTCAGGAAGTTACTGTTGGTCTTATCAATCCACTTATTAATATTGTTGAAGAAGTATATTCTGTTAAAGAGGAAAAGCATTCTTATACAACGGATATTAAGTATGATAGTAATTTAGTAGTGGGCTACTCTTATGTTGAAAGAGACGGAGAAGATGGGTTGGATAAAGTAACTAGGATTTACCAATATGTTAATGGACAACCTATCGATGTAGCTTTAGTTAAATCTGTTGAGGTTAAGCCTCCTGTTTCTAAGATATTAGTTAAGGGTGATAAATATATTCCTAATGTAGCTGATTTATCATATTGGGCATGGCCTACACAGAAGCCATATTCTATTACTTCATATTATCAATATCGATGGGGAGCTTTTCATGCTGCTATTGATATATATGTTGGTCATGGATCTGCTATATATGCTGCTAATAATGGTACTGTTTATGCTGTTGGTACTAATTGTATAAGAGGGGATTCCAGATGTAATAATCAAAGGGGTAATTATGTAATCATTAATCACAATATTGCTAACTATTATACTCAATATATGCATCTTGATAAAGTTTTAGTAAGACCTGGTCAAACTGTATCTCGTGGTCAGAAAATAGCTACTATGGGTAATACTGGATTTGTTGTTCCTACGCCGGGATATGGTTCATATTCTGTAGCAGGTACGCACCTTGATTTTGGCTTATGGAAAGGAGTTCCTTTTGGGGGTGGATATCATATGAATCCACTTAGTGTATACTAATGAAAGTGATGGTATTATCATCAGGTAGCAAGGGAAATACTACTTATATTGAAACTGGTAAAATAAAATTACTCTTGGATGCTGGTAATTCTTGTAAATATATTACTAATAAATTAGATAGTATTAATGTTTCTTTGGAGATGTTAGATGCTATATTTTTGACACATACTCATAGTGACCATATTAATGGATTAAAAGTATTATCTAAGAAGATAAATTGTCCTATTTATATGACTGATGGTATTCATAAAGAATTAGAATATATAGAGAATTATAGGCTAATAGAAAGTGATATTTTAGAAATTGGTGATTTAATTATTAATGTTATTAGAACTAGTCATGACGCTCCTGATTCTGTTGGCTATGTATTTACTAGTGATAATAAATCATTAGTATATGTAACTGATACAGGGTATATAAATAGAAAATATTTTGATATATTATCAAATAAAAATATGTATATATTTGAAAGTAATCATGATGTTGAAATGCTAACTAATGGAACTTACCCCTTTGAATTAAAGAAAAGAATTCTTTCTGATAAAGGTCATTTATCTAATTATGATAGTGCTAAATATTTAGCTAAGTTTATTGGTAATAATACTAAGTGTATATTACTTGCTCACTTGTCTGAAGAAAATAATACTAAAGATTTAGCTATGAATACATTAAAGAATAGATTAGAAAAAGAAAATATTACGTTTAATAATATTAGGATATTAGAACAAAATAAAGAAACGGAGTTAATAAATATTTAACTCTGTTTTTGTGTATAATATGTAAATATTATTGTAAAAAAATAAAGAATATGATATTCTAAAGTTAACCAATATTGTATTTATTACATACAATAAAGAAGGAGGTATTTATGCCTAGAATTAAAATTGAAGGGGGACATAAATTATCTGGTACTATTAGTATTAGTGGTGCTAAGAATAGTGCTGTTGCTTTAATACCTGCAGCAATACTTTGTGATGAGGAAGTTACTTTGAATAATGTCCCTAATATTTCTGATGTTGATGCACTAGAGAGTATTTTAATACATTTAAATGCCGATGTCCGAAGAACAGGAGAAAGTATTTCTGTTAATTGTAAAAATGTTATTAATAATAAAATAACGGAAGATATGTCTGTTAAGTTAAGAGCATCATACTATTTTATGGGGGCTTTGCTTAGTAAATTTAAGAGTGTTGATATGTATTTTCCTGGAGGGTGTTCTATTGGTTCTAGACCTATAAATCTTCATTTAGATGGATTTAAAAAACTAGGGGCTACAGTTATAGAAGAGGGGAATCATTTTATAATTAAAGCTGATACTCTTAAAGGAAATGAAATTAATTTAGATTTTCCTTCTGTTGGAGCTACGATTAATTTAATATTAGCAGCTTCTAAAGCTGATGGTGAAACTATTATTAATAATGCTGCTCATGAACCAGAAATTGTTAATGTTGCTGATTTGTTAAATAAGATGGGGGCACATATTGAAGGTGCTGGTACTAGTAGGATAGTAATTAGTGGTGTTAAATATTTACATAGTGCGGAAGAAAAAGTTATTCCTGATAGAATTGAAGCTGGCACTTATTTAATTATTGGGGCTTTACTTGGCAAGAATTTAGTTATTAATAATCTTAATTCAAATCATATTATGTCTTTAATTAATAAATTAGAAGAATCTGGTATTCCTATGGGAATTAAAAATAATAGTATTTTAGTAAATACCATTGATAACAAGAAGGCTCTTAATATTAAAACGGAAGTATTTCCTGGATTTGTTACTGATTTACAACAACCGATGGCTGCCTATTTAACTCAATGTAATGGTATATCTACAATTCATGAAACTATTTATGAAAATAGATTTCAAAATTTACCAGAACTAGCTAAATTAGGTGCTAAGTATGAAATAAAAGATAATAATAGAAAAGCTGTTATTTATGGTAAGACTATGCTTCATGGTAATGAAGTAATAGCCACTGATTTAAGAGGTGGTGCTTCAGTATTAATAGCTGCTTTAGTAGCATCTGGTACTACTTATATAGATGATATACATCATATTTTAAGAGGATATGAAGGTATTATTGATAAACTTAGAAATGTTGGTGCTAAAATAGAAATAGTTGAATAATATTTGGTATGAAGAAGATACTTAAAATATTACTCATTCTATTTCTTTTTTTATCTTGTTATTTAATATATATAATTACTGATAAAGATATTATTAATTATATGGCTATTGGTAATAATTCTGATTTTAATAAGTATGTTATAGATGATAATACTAATTATAATGATTTATATACTAATAATGATTATCGGATAGTAGATTTAGTTAATATTATTAAATATAATCAAGAGAAAGATGTGTCTATACATTATTTACTCAATAAGGCTAATATTTTAACTATTAATGTTGGTATGAATGAACTATATGAGAAATTAGATAATAATACACATGATATATATTCTTATTTAAACGAGATGGTTAGTGATATGAATATACTGCTTAATGAGATTAGCAGATATGATTATGATAAAGTATTTGTTATTGGATATTATAATATAGATAGAAAGAATAATGATATATTTACTTATATTAATTATAAAATTAAAAGATTAGTACTAGAATATGGATATAAATATATTGATTTAAATAGAGTAATAGGTAAGAATGACTTAATAAAAACAGATAGTTATGAGTTAAATAATATTGGAAAAGAGAAAATCAGTAAGAAAATAGTTAAATATTATCTTAATAATTGACTTTACTATCTTTTTTTGTTTTAATATAGGTTAAGAGAGAGGAATTATTATGACAGGAAGGAAAATAGTACATGCTAGAAGAAAAGCTTATTTATATAATATAAAGCATAGTATAGAAATCGGGGCAAGATCACATTTTATGCGACCAAGGGGTTGTGGAAATGAACCAATCCCTAAAGGAATCAGTACTACAGGAATTATTCCTATTACAGATGGTGTTGGAAGAGGTAAAGTAAAACTTTTAAAATGATAAAATAATTCTTGCAAATTATAAATAAACTTGATATAATATGTATCGTGTTTATGTTACTATGACATTTAATGTCATGGCGGAAGGAGAATAAAATGAAAAAGAGTATACATCCAAATTATGTTGAATCTACTGTTACATGTGCTTGTGGTAATACATTTACTACTAAATCTACAAAAGCTAATATTAATGTAGAAGTTTGTTCTAAATGTCATCCATTCTATACAGGTAGTCAAAGTATGTTATCTGGTAGAAAAGGACAAGTAGATAAATTCAATAAGAAATATGGTCTTGACAAGAAATAATTGTCAAAAGAATGATTAGTTATTGACTAGTCTTTTTTTTTATAGTAATTTTATTTTAGGAGGCTAATATGAAAGTAGGGATTACAAATGATCATAGGGGTTACTATAAAAAACTATTTTTGACAAATTATTTATCTGAACTTGGTTATACTATTATTGATTATGGATCAGATAGTGAAGAATCAGTTGATTTTCCTGATTATGCAAAGAAGTTAGGAATTGGTATACAAAATAATGAAGTGGAATTAGGAATAGCTATTTGTGGTACTGGCATTGGTATGAGTATTGCTTTGAATAAAATGAAAGGCGTATATTGTGCTAAAGTTAGTAATAATTCTGAGGCTATATTATGTAGAAGTCATAATAATGCCAATGTTATAGCTATATCTGAGGAATTATTGGATGATGATGCTAAAGAAATAATTAAAAGTTTTTTAGAGACACCTTTTTCGAATGTACCTAAATATCAAAGAAGAAATAATAAAATTAGGGATTTAGAGCATGTATAAATTTATACTATATTTATTTGTTACTCCTTTAATTATTTATGGAGTAGATGCTATTAATTTAACACCAATATTTAAAAGAGGTAAACCATATCAAGCTAAAATTATTTATATAGCTATAATTTTTTCACTATCTTATTTAGTAGTTAATTTTATGTATGATTTTATTAGTAGTCTAAATTAAGAAAAGAGGCACTATGAGAAAGATTATAGTATTAACTATTTTACTTATTTTAATTCCTTTTGTTATAGCATTATTATATAATAGAAATTTTAAGGAAATAGAACTTAAATATATTAATAATATAAATATTAGAGTATTAAGAAGTAAAAGTAATACTATAGAGAGTATGCCTATGGATGTATATCTTGTGGGAGTACTTGCTGGTGAGATGCCTATTAATTTTGATATAGAAGCTTTAAAAGCTCAAGCAGTTGCTTCAAGAAGTTATGCTATGAAGAGAATAGAATATAATAAGAATAATGATTATGATGTAGTAGATACAATTATGAATCAAGTATATTTAGATGATGAGTATTTGAAAGAGGCTTGGGGTTTTAATTATGTTAAGAATATTAATAAACTTAGGAAAGCTATTAATGAGACATTAGATGAATATATTACTTATAATGATGAAATAATAGATGCTATGTTCTTTTCTACTAGTAATGGATATACAGAAAATGTGGAAGATGTTTTTAATTTATCGTTGCCTTATTTAAAGAAAGTAGATAGTCCTTGGGATAAGGATGTATCTAGTGCTTATATAACTATAAAAACTTATTCTTTGGTGAATTTTTATAAGAGTCTGGGAATAGAATATAATAAAAATTTAGATGTTGAAATTATAAAAAGAAGTAGTTCTAATAGAATACTTCTTTTAAAAATCAATAATAATGAATTTAAAGGTACTGATGTTCAGAGTAAATTGGGATTAAGATCTAATGATTTTGAAATTACTCTTTTAGGAGACTATATTCAGATAAAAATGTGTGGTTATGGACACGGTGTGGGATTAAGTCAATACGGAGCTTTAGGAATGGCGCAAAATGGATATAACTATAGGGAAATATTAGAATATTATTATACTGATTCTAAAGTAAAAAAGATTATTTTCTAGTATAAATTTTAAGAATTTGTTAAGACTTATAGTAGGTGATTGAAATGAAAAGAATTAGTTTAAAAAAATTAGCTGTACCTATGATCTATTTAACTGCTATTATTACTCTTATTTTTAGTATTTATTTGATAGAAAGAATAGTAAATAAGGAGGTATTTAAGAACAGTAATCAAATTCAATATGTTGATGAAGAGATTACTAATGTTGATGAGTATGTTCCTGTTGTTAATATGGATATTACTATTATAAAGCCTTTTTTGAGTGATAGTATTTCTGTTAATAAGAATTTTTATGATTATAAGAATCCAAAAGATGATGCTATTATTTATTATGAGGGAACATATATGCAAAATACTGGTGTTGATTATGTTAGTGAAAATTCTTTTGATGTTGTTTCAGTACTCGATGGCACTGTTATTAGTATAGAAAAAAATGAGATACTTGGTAATACTATTGAAATTAGGCATGACAATGACTTGATTACTTTATATCAATGTGTTGATAATTCAAAAGTTAAGGTTGATGATATGGTTCTTCGTGGACAAGCTATTGCTACTAGTGGAACTTGTAATTTATATAGTAAGGGTAATAATTTACATTTTGAAATATATCATAATGGGTTAATAGTTAATCCTAATAATTTATTTGATAAGAATATATTAGATATACAGTAATATGATATTTATAGGTATAAAAATATTCCATTTTATGGTAAAATATAAGTAGAAAAGGTGATAAGATGTTTAATAAAGATATTGGTATAGATTTGGGGACTGCTAATGTACTTATATATATTAAAGGCGAGGGTATTGTACTTAATGAACCTAGTGTAGTGGCAATTGACTCTGATACTAAGAAGCCTTTGGCTGTTGGATCTGAAGCTAGGGAAATGTTAGGTAGAACTCCTGGTAGAGTTAAGGCTATTAAACCGATGAAAGATGGTGTTATAGCAGACTTTGAAACAACGGAAATTATGTTAAATTATTTTATCAAAAAAGTTAATGGAAAGAGTTTCTTTTCTAGACCTAGGATACTTATATGTTGTCCTTCTAATATAACACAAGTTGAAAAGAATGCCATTAAAGAAGCAGCAGAAAGGACAGGAGCTAGAAAGGTATTTTTGGAGGAAGAACCTAAAGTAGCTGCTATTGGAGCTGGTATGGACATATCTAAACCATCTGGCAATATGGTTATAGATATTGGTGGCGGTACCACTGATATTGCTATATTATCTTTGGGTGGTATAGTTGAGAGTGCTTCAATTAGAATAGCTGGTAATGCTTTTGATAACGACATTGTTAAATATATTAAAGATAAATATAAATTACTAGTAGGAGAAAGGACTAGTGAAGAAATTAAGATAAATATTGGAACTGTTTATCCTGGTAATAAAGATGAAAAAATGGAAGTTAGAGGTAGAGATTTAGTTACTGCACTTCCTCATACAATAACGTTAACATCTGAAGAGGTAGAGGAAGCTTTAAGAGAGAGCGTTTATACTATTATTCATGCTGCAAAAAGTATATTAGAGCAAACTCCTCCGGAATTATCTGCTGATATTATTGATAGAGGTATTGTTTTAACTGGTGGTGGGTCTCTTGTTGATGGATTTAACAAAATACTATCTCAAGAATTAAAAGTTCCTGTATTTACGGCAGAAAGTCCTTTGACTTGCGTGGCTGAAGGTACAGGGATACTTTTGGATAATATACATATGATTGAAAAATAAAAGTAATGGTTATTTAATAAAACCATTACTTTTTAGTTTTTCAATTAGCTTGCTTTCTTCTACAGCTCCATCTAATCTATTAGCTACTGTTTTTTCTTCACCATCTATTATAAATACTGTAGTAGGTGTTCCACTATAAGTTATGTATTTTTTAAATTTTTCTGATTCCTTCTTACTCATTAGATTTGTTTCTAGATAATAGATAGTTAATTTATAATTTTTGGATACTTTTTCTACTGTTGGTTTATATGACATACAGTGTGAACAAGTAGTTTGACTTAATACTAAAACGAAGCTTTCTTTATTATTTATTTTTTCTATTACTTTATCATATTTTATTTCTTTAAAATATGATTTTGTATCTTTTATATTTAGTATTCCAAATATTATTAATAATATAAAACAAATAATTCCTAATGTATATATTCTTCTTTTATTTTTCTTCATTTCTTGTCACCAAAAATATAATAACATTTTTATGGTTAAATTACAAGTTTATATTTGGGCTTCGTTAATAAATATTATTTTACTTGATTTCAAATTTTCTTGTGTTTTATGATTTGTTTGATAGTATTCCTCTAACGTTAAATTATTTTTATATAGATATTCTGATAGTGGTAAACCTACGTAGCGATAGTGCCATGGCTCATAGTTATATCCTGTTATGTCTTCCTTATCATATGGATACCTTAATATAAACCCATATTTATGAGCATTATCCTTTAAAAACTCTAATTCTTTAGTATGCAATATTTCATTTTCTATATATACTTTATTGTTTTTATATAAGCATATATCTATAGCTAAACCTGTTTGATGTTCAGAACATCCTGGTTTAGCAATACTTCTTACTGTATGTGTATATCCTTTTTGGTATAGAGATTTATTATATAGTTTTTCTTGATAGAAACTATCTCTATATCCACTCATTATATCTATATCGTATCCAAGTAATTGCATATCATATTTCATCTTGTTGAAATATGATAATGCTTCTTTATTGACTTTTATATTATTTCTATATTTTGAGTTAGAATCTATTAAATCATTAGGTATGTATGATTTATTTAACGGATTTTCTTTATTAACTAGGACTTGATAATTCATTATATCACCTAGAATATTTTATGATTAATTATTTATTCTGTTACTTTGGATAGACTTTTATGTGTTATAATCATTTTTTTAACACCATATGGGTGCGGAAAAGCAATAGTAGCTAATACTCCATCTAATGATACTAATACGCCAGTACCAAATTCTTCATGATGAATGTGATCTCCGACATGATAGTCACTGCTATCTTTGGTATACATTTCTTCTTTTTTTATTATTTTAGTTACTTTAGTTATAATATTTTCTCTATTGTTTTCTGTTTCTACATAATTATAATCTATTTCATCCATGAATCTACTTGGCATATTCATTTGGGTATTTCCAAATAGCATTCTTCTTTTAGCATTAGTTATCCATAATCTTTTTTTGGCTCTTGTTATGGCTACATAACATAATCTTCTTTCTTCTTCTATTTCAGAATTGGATCCACTGTTAATAGAATTATAGTGAGGAAATATTCCTTCTTCCATACCTACGATGAAAACGTTATCAAATTCTAGTCCTTTAACAGAATGAATAGTCATTAAATTAACTCTGTTAGCACTATCTTCGTGTTCTGACATATCACTTACTAGAGATATTTCTGCTAAGAAGTCTGATAGAGAAATAATTCCATATTCTTCTTCATAGTTTTTAGTTATAGATTTGAATTCTTCCAAGTTTTCTAGTCTTATTTCACTATCTAAACTTTTCTCACTTTTTAACTCTTCTCTAATACCACTTTTATCTAGTACCATGTCAACAATTTCTGTAAGTGTCAACTTATCATATTCTTTTATCATCTCTAAAATGATATTTTTAAAAGTTAATTCTTTTCCAGATTCTATTATATCAAAAATAGGCTTGTTTTGCTCATTTGCGAGACTAGTTAAATTATCAATAGTTTTTTCTCCTATACCTCTTTTGGGAGTATTTATCACCCTTAAGAGACTAATGTCATCACTAGTGTTGTTTATTAGTCTTAAATAGCAAATTAAGTCTTTTATTTCTTTTCTATTATAGAAATAGAAAGAACCTACAACTCTATATGGTATTCCATTCTTTAACATTTCTTCTTCTAATATTCTTGACTGGGCATTAGTTCTGTAAAGTATGGCTATATCATCATAGTTTGTTCTATCATTAACTAATTCTTTTATTTTAGATGATATATAGGAGCATTCATCTTTGTCTGTTTCTAATTTAATATATTTTACTTTATCTCCCTCTGGATTATTTGACCATAGATTTTTATCTTTTCTTTCTCTATTATGTTTTATAACGCTATTAGCAGCATTTAAGATGTTTTTAGTAGATCTATAATTTTCTTCTAGAAATATTACTTTAGCACTTGGATAATCTTTTTCAAAGTTTAAGATGTTTTTATAATTAGCTCCCCTAAAAGCATAGATGGCTTGATCATTATCTCCTACTACGAAGATATTTTGAGATGGACCTACTAATAATTTACTTAGAACATATTGAGCTTCATTTGTATCTTGATATTCATCTATTAAGATATATTGATATTTGTCTCGATAATAATCCAATACGTTAGGATGTTCTTTAAATAATTTAATTGGTAATATTAATAAATCATCAAAATCAAGAGAATTATTAGTTTGTAATTTCTTTAAATATCTTTGATATACTAGGACAATATTATTGTCAAATTCTACCTTTTTAAATTTATCTAGAGTCATTAGTTCATTTTTGGCTGAACTTATTTTATTTCTTATATCTTTTGCATTATAAAACTTGGGATTTAAATCCATTTCTTTCATTATCTTTTTAATAATAGTTAATGTATCATCAGAATCTAAGATAGTAAAATTCTTTTGATATCCTAGATATTGATAGTTTTCTTTTAATAATTTTAATCCAAAAGAGTGAAATGTTGATAGTTGTATGTCATAAGCACTTTTTCCTACTAATTTAATTACTCTATCACGCATTTCTTTACTAGCCTTATTAGTAAAAGTTATAGCTAATATATTCTCTGGATTAACACCATTTTCTATTAAATAAGCTATTCTATTAGTTAATACTTTTGTTTTACCAGAACCTGCTCCTGCTAATACTAACATTGGTCCATTAATATGAGTAACAGCTTTTATTTGTTCATTATTTAAATTACTTAAGTCCATATTTACCTCCGCTATTAATTAGTATAACAATTTAAAAAAATATTGTAAAGTATACTTCACATTTTGTTAATGATG
>CAZZAK010000005.1:0-28296 GCA_964652515.1 uncultured Clostridium sp.
TATTTTTATTTTTTATAGCTCTTTTAAATTCTTCTTTTTTTGGATAATCATTTATTAAATATATGATATTTACTTTGTTACTGAATATAAATGTTTCTGTATCTGGTACTTTGTATGTTGATACTAAATCTATTTGATAATCATCTTCTAATATTTTACATAGACTTGATATATATTTTTCTATTCCTCCAATCCCTAAATGAAGAGCTAAAATTGTTATTTTATTTTCATCTAATTCTATTTTATATTTATCATAGTTTAAATAATATATTAGTAATACTAGGCATATTGCTACATATCCTGATACAGCAGGTGCTCCTAGTACGTGCCCTGCAATTGTAGCAATTAATATGTCAATATATGATGTATATAATAGTATTATTTGTTTTATATTTAATTTAAGTTTCTTACTTTGACATTTTCTAAATACTTTGTATGTTATATATATGAAAGGTGCTATATATATTAATAGTCCTATTACTCCGTATCTATAAAATATATCATTAAAATCCATTTCTACTAATTTATTTATATTTTTATCATTTATTTCTTTTCTGTTGCTAAAACCAATTCCGAATAATTTATTTGTTATACTGCTTTTGTTGTATATTTTTCTTATTTTCTTATCAAAAAAGTCTCTATCACTTAATAGAACACTAGACATAAAATCTTTGCTATAGTCTTTGTCCATCTCTTTTGTTTGTCTCTCTTCATATCTTAGAATACTATTTTTAATATTTTGTATTACAGGTAGATTTGGACATGAAACTAATATTACTAGTAGTATAATTCCTGTCATTAAGAATTGCTTTTTCTTTCCCTTTTTAGCTTTAATTAGATAATAGCCAAGAAAGAATAGTGTTGGTAATAATAGTCCTAATATTGATGTTTTTGTTCCTATTATTTCTATTCCCAGAGTTATTGGTATTATATATAATAATACTTTATAAGTTATTGCTTTATTAACTAATAGATATAAAAATGGGAATAATAATGTTATGATTATGCCTATTTCATTTCCTGAATAAAACCAACCAGTGTTACCTGATCCTCCTACATATGTAGCAAAAGCTGTATTGGTTATATTAGCTAATACGATTAGAAAACAGTATAAAAATAAGTCTATTTGAATTATATGAAATATTTTTCTATTATTTGGTTTATATTCATCAAAGAAGTTGAATAGAAATAGTAATGATATTAATAAATAATAATATTTAAACATATATACTATTTCTGTATAAAAATATGTAAAATTAGTTAATAATTCTTTTTTGGTTAGGAAATATATGCATGAATATATAAATAAGATTAATACATATATAATTGATCTTTTTTTATATTTTGATTTGGAAAAGAAGAAGATATATATCAAACTAATTAGAAATATCAATCCTCTTATAATTATTCCTATTGTAATAGGCATTTTTATGAATTTTGTCATAAGGGAAGTAAATAAATCTAAAAAAGGTTTAATAATTAAGAATATGTAAAAAATATTTAGTATTTTCTTCTTGTTCATTATTTATGCTCCCTAATATCTATTTTAACAAAGGGATATATGCATAAAAACTTTGTTAAATTATAGGCTTTTTCAGCATTCTTTTCTGATACTATAATTCTATTAAATCCTTTTTTCATTTCTCTAAACATATCATAATATAGTTTAGGTAAATTGTTATTTACTAATCCTTTATTAAATATTCTAAAACTATTTCCTAAATATATTGGATCTTTTCCATTATATATTTTATCAAAATCAATATCTCTTATTGTATTATTTTTATAAAATGATGCCAAGCTATCAAAAAATTTATTATTTTGATATCCTTCTGGATATCTTTTCTTTATTATGAAGTCTACTACTTCATATTTCTTTTTTGTCTCTTTATTTTGATATATTGGTGTATATATTCTATATAATCCTAGATGGCAGAATACTCTAAATATAAAGTATTGTAATTTATAAAATGGTATATTGTAGAAATGCATTAGCTCTGTAGCTGTTCTTAATTCTCCATTTATTAGGCATAACTTTCCTACTTCTTCGTTGGCATAATTTCCTGGATAAATACGATATTTTAAAAAACTGAAATTCACTTTATGAATATTAGACATTTTTATTTTTTCCATTGTATCTAGCCAAAATGGTTTATCCCATATTAAGTAGTTATTATATAATGTTTTAAAAAATGCTTCTTTTTTGTGAAAGGCAAAATCAACATATAGATTTCTTCCTAACCAAAGTAATTGTATAGCTGGTATTTTTTTCTTATTTAAATATGGAAAGACTTTTTGTTTACCTGTTATATTGCTTTTTTCATCAATAATTGTCAGATCTCCGATAATACCATCTATTTCGTTATGATTTTCTAAATAGTTTATAGCTTTTGTAAACGTATTTTTATCATATAATAGATCATCTGAATGAAGTATATATATGTAGTCTCCAGATACATTTTTCATTCCATTTATTAATGCTAATAATTGGTCTTGATTTTCTTGATATATATATGTTATTTTATTGTCTTTGTCCTTTTTTTTCTTATATTTTTCTATTACTTCTTTTGTGTTGTCTTTTGATCCATCATCGATTATTATTAGTTCCCAATTTGGGTAATCTTGACATATTAAACTGTCTAATGTTTCTGAAATAGTGTCTGCATCATTATATGTTGGCATTAGAACGGATATTTTTTTCATGTTATTTCACTTCTTTCTTCAATATTTTATTTATTATTTCTTTTAGATATGTAAAATATTTTGTTCTACTAAAAACAATAACTATTATTATTAGTGACATTATTACACAAATAATTCCATGTATTAGGAATCCTAGTAAACCATTTATAGCAATTAATTTGCACACTTTTTCACATATGATACTTATGCATACAAATAATAGCATATATAATATATTACTAATATAATAACTTAGAACATTCTTATTAAATACTTTCTTATATATTAATAGTGGATCATACCACATAAATGATATTAAATTAGATATTAATGTCCCTAATAGTACCCCAAAAATTCCAATTTTTTGAACCAAAATAATAGATATTACTATATTAGTTAAGGCTCCAACTATTGGAATTATTTTGGCTTGCCTAAATAATCCGTAACTAGTTCTATATGTTGCTAATAGTTTTCTAAGTCCTTCAACATATAAATTTATAGTTATAATTATAACAAAGGATTTACTTAATAAATATTCTTCTCCTATCCATATTGTTATAAAATTATTGATTAGAGTGTATATTCCTACACATGATATACCAAATAGTATTACAGTTATAAAATTTATAGTTTTAAATATAAAATATTCTTTTTCTTTTTCATTATATACATGTAAATTTCCTATACTGGCTGTTATTGAATTGAAGAATATATTTAGTAAATTGGTAATAGAGTTTGTTACTAGCAAGTAGTTTGAATACAAACCTACTGCTATTAATCCTATGTATTTTGATATTATTATATTATCGGTTGCAGTTAATATTACATAATTAGTTCTATATATCATTAAGGCGCCACAATCTTTGAATATATCTTTTTTTTCTTCTTTTGAGAGTGGTTTTTTAGGTGTATCTTTTATGAATGAATATTTTTTTTCTGTTATAGTTGCTATTATAAATTCTTGTATTACGTTAAATAATATTATGGTTATTAAGTATAAGTAAAAGTTTCTAAATATTATTAAAATTATTATTTGAAAGATATTACTTAGTATTATAAATATACTATTGATATTGTTATATATATATCTTTTTTGATTGGCTCCTAAAAATTCTATTCGTGATGGAAAGAACAAATAAGTTGAAGCTGTTTGAAATAGATACATAAAGAATACAATATATATATTTATAATTGTTACTTTTTCTTTAATTATATAGCTTAAAAATGGTGATATTAGTATACCAATACCTATTATGATAATGCCAATTGTGCGATATGCTTTTTGCATATAATTAATTATTATTGTTTGTCTTTCATAATCATTTTCTGCTATTGGTTTATATAGAGCATATACTAAGGCGCTTCCTATACCTAAATCGGCTAATGATAACATTGTTAGTATATTGGAGAATAGTCCGTTTATTCCTAAAAATTCTGTACCTAGGTATCTAATTAATACTGTTCTTGTTATAAATCTAAATATTAATGTCAAAAACTGATTTATTATACCGGTATACATGTTTTTTGTCGAATTTTCTGTTCTAGTCATATTATCCCTACTTTACTTATTTTTTATGTATCTTTTATTAACTATTAATCCATATAGGCCAGTTAAGAATCTATTAGTTAATCTTACTTTTATGTATCTTACTAATTTGCATTTCCACACTATATAATTTTCTATCCATGTCCCATAGAAGATATGAACTGTTATTGATTTATTTGAAGGATTACATAATAGCCAATCTGGATATACTTTTATATCGTGATTTAATGTTTGTTCTTTATTATTAATTATTAGTTTATATTTGTTTACCAATATGTCAGAAAATATTTTAGTATTTACATAGTCCATTTCATTTTCTTTTTTATATTCAAATTCTATGTTATCATAATAATCTAGTAATTCTTTCATAAATGGATGCTTAGGTTCCATGCCAAAACATGCAGTAAAAATGTAGTTATCGTTTTCAAAACCTACAAAGCCCTTGTTATTTAATAATTTATCAAAGTTTTTAATTGCTACTATATCAGCATCTAAGTATATTCCTCCATATTCATACATAACTTTAGCGCGTATATAATCACTTACGAAGGCCCATTTTTTTGCTTTGTATGCTTCTTTAGCAAAATGGTGAGAATTGATATCAAAGTTTTTCTCATTCCATTCTATTATTTCATATCCTTTAAATTTTTTCTTCCATGTTTTTAGGCATTTTTTTATATCTTTGGGTTTTTCATCACCTACCCAAATATAATGTATTTTTTTTGGTATCATATATTCACTCCTGATTACTATTTAAACTCTTTATTTATTATTTTATCAACGATTCTTTTGCATACTTGTCCATCATTATTCTTATTAAATTTCTGATTAAAACTTTCTATATCTTTGGAATACTTTTTCAGTGTGTCTTGATTTTTTAGGATTTTTATCACTTCTTTTTCATTATAACATATAGGTCCAGGTAGTTCTTTTTTATAATCTAGATAAAAATTTCTATATGTCATATATTCATCATAATCATACGGATAAAATATTATTGGTCTTTTTAGTATTAGATAATCAAATATTACTGATGAATAATCTGTAATTAGTATATCTGCTACTGTTAATAGTTTAGTTACATCTTCATCTAATGCAGATATAACATTTTTTGGTAATTTTAATTTACTTGCCAATTCTTTTTCTTGTGGATGACATGTAACTATTAATTTTATATTATCTAACTTGCATATTTCTTCTATTTGATATGAGCATTTTCCTTTTTTGATATCTTCATCTCTGAATGATGGGGCATATAATACTATATTTCTTTTTTCATCTTGAAGTTTATACTTATTTATTATTTCTTTTTTTACTTCATTACTTTGATTAACTAATCGATCTGTTCTAGCTAATCCAGTTGCATATGCTTTTCCCTTATATCCTGTGACATCTATATTTTTATTTAAACTGTAATTGTTGGCTGCTAGGTAATAATCCCATTCTTTTGTATATGGCATTGGTGGCCTTTCTTTAGCATTTGTTAAATCATAACCACACATCTTTAATCCGTAGCTACCATGATCAGTATATAAACATATTTGTTTTTTTCTTTTTTTAAGTAGTGATCCTAATGATTGACTTTTTATTTTATATTTACTTGTGGCTAAGTGATAATATGCTTTTAGTGTTCTATAATAGCAGTATTCATTTTTATCTAACATACTTGTATCCGTTTTTTTAGATACAATCCACATTAGTTTAAAAGTCTTTATCTTTTCTTTCTTTATATATTCATATATAGCTAGTGGATTATCATCTACTTTATCTCTTCCTGATTCAAAGGTTATTTTGTTTTCTTGTATTTTGAAAAAGGAAAATATAAAATTAAGTAATATTGATAATATTTTTTTCATAGTATTCTCCTTATAAAATTAATTTACATAACTGATAAATGATTCCATTGATGTATCATCTTGTATTACATATCTTGGTATTTTATACTTATCACCATTTCTACTTGCTTTCCTTTCTCCTCCTGTAAATGCTGCTTTGAATCCTGCTTCTTTTACTGCTTTTATTGATTCATTAGTGTATTCATAGAATGGGAAACAAAATGCATTATTTGATTTTGTTACTTCAATCGATTTATTTAAATCATTTAATAAATCTTGATATTTTATACAATTTAGTTTTGATCTATAACCACAATTTCCTTCCTCATGTAAATTATTAGTGTGTGATTCGACATCTAATTTATCTGATTTATAATTATTTATATCCCACCAGCCGGTAATTAGAAATAATGTTGCATTTATATTGTATTTTTCTAACAATGGTATCAAATGATTGCCATTATGTTTGCCTGTTCCGTGGGCTCCGTCGTCAATGGTAATTAGCACTGATTTTTCTGGTATTTCTATTTCTCCATATATCCATTCGATAAATTCTTTTATTTTTAGTGTTTTAAATCCGTTGTTATTTAAATATTCTAAGTGCTTTTCAAAAGTTTTGATATTTTCACATATTATTTCATGACAATTTTCAGACCAATCTTTATAGAAAAAGTGATAGTTTAGTACCGCTATTTTCTGATTAATCTGTTTTTGACTTTTTTCTTTTACTTCAACATTTCTTGTTATTATTCTCGTATTTTTACTTGAATCTTTTACAATATATATGACTGTATACTTTCCGACTTTTTTAGTATTAACATTTCCTTTTATTATGATTTTTTTTGTGATATCTCCATCGTAATTATCTTTAGCACTAGCTCCATACTCTATATATTTATTTCCTACGTATAAAATTATATTTTCGTCATTATTTAGAGTCATTACTGGTTTCTTTTTATCTATTATTTTTACTGTTCTTTCTATTTTTTTACTCAATCTTTTGTATTTAATTTTATATATAATTTTATATTCTCCTAATTTGCTATGATTTATATTATTTTCTACTATAATATTTTTTGTTAAATCTTTATCTTTGTATGATGCTTTAGCCCCATATTCTATATATTTTTCTCCGAAGTTCGTTTCTATATTTTTGCTACCATTAAGAAAAATAGTTAGATTTTTTTCTACTTTATATATTTCAATATAGAATGTATAAAGTGCAATTATAAAGAATACTGTCGTTGGGATAAGTAGTACACTACTGATAATTTTAACTGTCTTTTTTTGCATATTTTTCCTTTCATATGGTACTTATTTTTTTATATATATTACATTATAATTGTATCAAATATTACTAACAATGTCTAGCATTTAAAAAGAAGATTATTCATCTTCCAATTCGCTTCTATTGGCATTTAAAGCCATTCCAAATACGAATATATATGCTAATAAATATAACCATATCATACTAATTATTATTGATGATAAATTACCATATAATATATCATATCTAGCAAAGTATTTTATATAATATTTAAATATTATTGTAAATATAACCCATAGTGATGTAGTGAATATTGCTCCATATGTTGTATCTTTACTTTTTATTTCTTTATTTGGGGATATTGTATATATTAATTTAATGTTAAATAGTATTATTATGAACGTTATTGGCCATTTCATAATTTTAAATATTTTTATTATATCGTTAAATACACTACTGAATAATTTTGCTTCTTTGATTAAATTTAATATTGTTTCTCCGAATAGTGGTATTATTAATAAGAATAGAAATAATATCATTATTATTCCTAATAATACAATAGATTTTATTCTATTTTTTATTACGTCTGTTTTTTTTACATTATATAATGTATTTGAAGCTAATATTATGGAATAAGTACCATTAGTAGCAAATATAATTGCAAAGACAGTAAATATTCCTAAACCTGTGTCAAATCCCTTACCTGATATGGCATCAATTATTACTTTTCCTGTTTCTTCTGGTATAAATTCTTTTATTAAATTTACAATTTGATCAATTGAAAATGAAAATTTTGATGATATTAAGATTAGAAGAGTAATGGTTGGCATGATGGCTAAAACAATATAATATGCAATACATGCAGGTAAAATAGCCATTTCTTTTTTTTGCAATGTCTTAATTGTTTCATCAAAATACCTTTTAATTTTACTCTTCATTTTATCACCCTATTTTCTCCCTTTTGCTTCTCGCATGGCAATTGTAGCTTCGTTTATGGCATCATCAATTGTTTTTACGTCATCTATAATCATACTATAGCCTATCGCTGCTCCAAAATTATATGGCAAGGCTTGCATTTCTTTGCTTAATTTCCTTATATATTCTTGAACGTTTGTTTCCTCATATCCAACCATATATATCAAGAATTCATTGCCGTCTGTTCTTACTATATCGGTGTTTTCAATTTGGTTATTTATTAGTATGTTAGCAGCTTTTTTGATGACATTATCACCCTCTTCATGGCCATGATTGTCATTAATATATTTTATATTATTCAAATCTATGACTAATATTGCTTGAGGATATATTACATTATCATCCCATTTTTTAATATTATAATTTAGATAATTTCTATTTTTAAGTGATGTCATAACATCTATAAATTTTAATTTATCTTCTTTTTTTATTTCTTTTTTCTTACCTTTAGATTTTAATAGTAGTCCTAGTGTAATTATAGCAATAATAGTTATTCCTAATATTACTCCCAAGGTTATTAATATTTTATCCCAATTGGTTAATGTACTTACTATATAATCAGTATTGTAATTATATCTTATATTTTTATAGTTAATCATTCCTACGTAATAATTAAATAGTTTATAGAAAACGGAATTTTTATTGACATCTCTAACTAAGAATCTATATTCATCTTTTAATGTATTTTCGTATATTACTTTGTATTTGCTAAATTTTCTATCTTTATAGTAGTTGTATGTCTCACGATCCATAATGATAATACTGTTTGAATCCGAGTTTCTTAATAATTCATCTGTATTATTGTATTGTTTTGCATCAATACTATTATCTTTTAAGTACTTATCTAGAAATGTGTCTTTTACAACGTTTATTGTTTTATTTTTTAATGTACGAATGGAATTTATAATAAATACTTCATTACTTAATACTACATATTCTTCTTTTAATGGTGAAATTGTATATTGTGTATCAATATTTAAGCCTTCATCTGGGTAATATGCAAACGCTAAATCTACTTCTCCTCTTGATAAGGCTTCTTTTAGACTATTTATTGAATCATATTCTGTTATTCTAAATTCAATGTTTGTAAGTTTTTCAAATCCTTTTATATAATTAGATATAACGCCAACAAAATCATTATTTATTGTATTTTCATATGGCATATTTACAACATAACCATAGTTATATATATTAGCATTATAATTTATTTTTTCTTCCTCTGTGATGTTTTCAAAGTTAAAAAATGTTTTTAGGAACATCTCTTTATAGTCTATATCATATCTTTCCTTTTGGTATGAAATATTATATTTCTTCATTATTCCTAATAGTGTCTTATTCTTGTTTACTGTTAGGACATATTGTTTATTTAATTCACTAACATGATATGCTATATTTAAGTCATTTTGTAATATATAATTCATATATAGTGTATTAGGAATAACAATGTAATCTACTACTTCACCATTTAGAGCATTTACTAAATCATCAATGCTATCAAATGGTGTATATGATATTTTAGATGTATCTAGAAGATAATAACTTACTTGTGATAAATCATTATTGAATACTCCAACATTAATGCCTTCCATTTGTTCTATACTATTAAATGATTTATCACTCTTGCCAACCATTACGTATTCATCAAGATATATTAGTATATCATTCTTAGTTAATTCTTCATTATAGTCTAATATTTTAAATGCTACGTCTTTTAATGATGTTTTATCATTATTAAAATATGATACTTTATTAAATTCAACTGCATATTGATCAGTAAAATTTTTTAAATATGAAAATATTATTCCTTCTCCATTGTATCCATATATTGGTACGTCATTATATGTACTTATATCTACGATATTATTTTTATTTTTGTTAATCCATGATTTTTCTAGTATTGATAAGCTAACGCTATCACTTGTATAGTTTAAAATAAATACCACTAATGATATTATTAATATTGAAAATATTGTTAGTAATATTAATATTTTTCTTGTTTTTTTCTTTTTCATAATTACTCCTAACCCTTGATATAGCTTATTGTTTTCATATCTGGATGTTTAGTTCCAGCAATTAAAAATTCTTTTGTTTCATCATTTTCGTCATCTTCTTCAATTAAAAATAAACCTAAATCATATTTTTCAATAATTTTTTCTTCATACATTTCTGGTATTTTATTAGCTATTTCTTTGGCCTTTTCAAGTTTTGTTCCTTTCACATAATTTATATCTATATATATAATTTTTCCTTGAATGCGAATATTTACTTTATCTACTTCCCCATTTTCTTCTAGAGATGTAGCTATTTTTCTGTTTTCTTTTTCAGATATTTTTGGAATGTTTTTTAATCTATTTCCATAAACACTGGAATTGGTTTTAATAAACATTCTGCCAAATATTAATATCATAATTATTATTAATACTAATAATAGTCCTCCTATCATAAATAACGTTTTATGTTTCTTTATCATATTTACACTCCTTTGTCTATTATATTATACTATAAAATCTTTTAATATGCAAAAGAAAAAAATCTCATCTGATGTGAGATTTTAGATTATTTCTTTTTTTTTCTGCTTCTTCCTATATTGTAAGTGTCGTTATTTAACATATTGTCAATTATACCTTCTAAGTTTTCTTTTATCATTTGATATCCTATTGCTAATCTTTTTTCATGATATTCCGTTTGCAAATAATCTATAAACCAATTAATAACTTCCATATATTTCGTTTTTTTGTTATTCCATATTGTTTTTGATTTATATTTTTTTCTTGCGCCAGTTATTTTTACTATACTAAAAAATGCTTGCTTATCAATTGTAAACACTTCTAATTCCTCTAATTTTGACATAATAACTATTCTGATACTATTTTCTAAAGGACCTCTATTGATTGTAAATGCTAAGTTAATTTCTCTATCTTTTATCTCTATGCTAAAGTTATCTTCAATTGCTTTTTCTTCTTCTAGATACATTATGCTTCTCATTGCCCCTATATTTAAGTTTTTATCTTTCTCTACTTCAAATGTGCCTGAATACAACATGTCCACTAAAGATAATTTATAATCCAATAATTTAATATTAGCATGCTCATGTAAGCTACTATATCCAGCTGCAAATTCGTAACAATCATTTCCAATTAATTCAGGAATATTCTTTTTCATTTTTATTTTCCCCCTCTTCATGAGTGGTTATATATTAACATATATATCTTTATTTGTCAAATTCTTGTTCTTCTTTTGTATAGGGGTATTTCAATATCATTAATTACTTCTGGCTTATCTAAGAATATTAATTGCTTTAGATTTATGCTGGAAATGTATTCTCTTTTAAACATTATCGTTCCTTCTAGAAAAGATGGTAATGAATCCACTAAATCCGATAAAGAAGGGACAGTTACCTCTAATACACCATCATTGTTTTCAGATATTTTATATTTATGTGTGTCCTATAAAGCATATTCTTGCATTTTTAGAATTTTTATTTCCCAATTTTACTCTATGATGTAGGCAAATTAGTTCTTCTCTTAATTTTAGGTATAAGTTATTATATTCTGTTACTATATTTTGATTATAGTTATCAAAATATTCTTTAATATTTAATCCTTCATCAAATAGTACTGATGTATCATGATCTCCTAGTGAACCGAACATTAATATATTATTAACATTAAATTCTTGAGAAAATGTTCTTGCTGAGTTAGGGCAGTTTCTCTTTTGTTTCCTTTTCCGTAGTTACCGTTTATAAAATCACCAGTGTTCAGTATCAAATGTATATCGTTATCATAGCAATATTCTGGTAACTTCTCTCTTAAGTCTTTCCTCGTATATTCGTTTCCTACGTGCCAATCTGATGTTATCAATACTTTCGTGGAGTTTCTATCGTCTGCGTTTTGAATTTCTATTAATCCTTGCTCATAGCTTTTATATGTTGTTTTCGGTTTATAATTAATTGTTCCATCTATGTTATACAATTTATTGAAACTATATCCGATATTTCCCAATGATGTTAAGTAGTTATATAATTCTCTTTTACTAATTTTTAATTTATCACATATTTCATTATTACTTTTATTTTCATTAATTAAATTTATTATACTTTTTAATACTTCTGACATTTTCTCCCTTTTTACCTATTTAATACTTCTATTTTTGATATAATAATTTGATATTTATCATATCTTTTTTCTATTTTACCATCTACTTTAATAATATCTTTTATTCTAATGTTATTATATTTTTTGTATTCTTTTGGAAATATTGTTAAATCAATTTTTCCATATTCATCACTTGCAGTTACGAAAGCCATAATATCATTATTTTTGGTGGATACTTCTTTAATATTATTTATAATTAAGGTTAAATTTATATATTTATTAATATTTTTTTCAATCAGCAATGTACTGTTATTATTGTTCTTATATTTACTTACTGGGTGTTCTCTAACATAAAAGCCAAAAGTATTTAGTTCAAATTGAGTTAATTCTTCTTTAGAATACTCTTCAAATATGTCTATTATTGGTTCAGGAGGGGCTACTAAAGTATCTTCTCCGGATAATTCAACATAATTTAAGATATTGTCTAAATTATTTATTAGCGTTTTCTTATTATATTCAAAATTGTCAAAACAGCCTGCATATATTAAGTTAGTAATTGTTTTTTGATTAATACTTCTTTTTGGCATTCTTTTTAAGAAATCGATAAAGCTTTTATATGGCCCTTTTTCTCTTTCTTTTATTATATCTAGTGCTATATTTGCACCGACATTTCTTATTATCGAAAGTGGGCATACTATGCTTTTGTTATATACTATATACTGATCGGTAGATATATTAATATCTGGTATTAGTACTTTTTCATTATTTTTTCTTAATTCTAATATATATGTATTTGTTTTATTTTCGTTATTTATTGAATTAGTTAATAGATTTGTCATAAAATATTTGTAGAAATATGTTTTTAAAAAAGCCATTTTATAAGCTACTATAGAATATGATACAGCATGGGATTTATTGAACCCATAATTAGCAAACTTTAATATCATTTCATATACTTTATTAGCTATATCTTTACTATACCCATTATGAATACTTTTTTCTATAAATTTATCTTTTTCCTTTAAGAGTATTTCTTCTTTTTTCTTAGACATAGCTCTTCTTAGAATATCAGCTTCTCCAAAGGTATAGTTTGCCATCTTAACTGCTATTTGCATAATTTGCTCTTGATATATTATTATTCCATAGGTATCTTTTAAAATACTTTCTAAAGATGGATCTATATATGTTATTTTTTCTCTTCCTTGTTTTCTTTTTATATAAGTATCAATATAATCCATTGGTCCTGGTCTATATAGGGAGATGGCTGCTACTACATCATCAAATGTATCCATTTTAAGTTTTTTGATGAACTTTTTCATACCGTCTGATTCAAATTGAAATATTCCGTCAGTATTGCCATTAGAGAACAAATCTAATGTTTTCTTGTCATTTAATGGTATGTTATTAAAAGTTACATTTAATTTTTCGTTTTTATTTATCATATTAATTACATTGTCTATTAATGTTAAGTTGGAAATACCTAAGAAGTCCATTTTTAATAGTCCTAACATTTCTAGATAATTCATAGAGTATCCAGTTACATACATGCCTAATTGGTTTTTATATAGTGGTATAATATCGTCTATATCATATTTACTCATAATAATACCAGCAGCATGCATGGATATATGTCTTGGTAATCCTTCTAAAACGATGGCTATATCATATAGTTTTTTAAGTTCTTTATAATTATCTATTAGCCTTTTAAAATTTGGATTATTAATAGAATCATATAATGTATCTAGACTACTTTTAGCTAGTTCATCAATGATTGAATTAGATATTCCTAGTACTTTACCTAAGTCACGTATTATTTGTTTAGTTCCAAAGGTATTAAATGTTATAATACCTACTACTTTTTTATTTCCATACTTATTAGTAACATAGTCTATTACCTCATCTCTTTTATTAGCATCAAAATCCACATCGATATCTGGCATTGTTACTCTTTCAGGGTTTAAGAATCTCTCAAATAATAAATTATATTTTAACGGATCTACTTCTGTTATTCCTAATGAATAACTTACTAAGCTACCTGCTGCTGATCCACGACCTGGACCTACTAGAATGTGATTTTTCTTAGCGTATAGAACATAGTCATATACTATTAGAAAATAATCATTGAAACCCATCTTGTCAATAATAGATAGTTCATAGTCTATTCTTTCTTTATATTCAGACGATACTTTATTATTTAATCTCTTATTTAATCCCTTATAAGATAAATCATATAAATACTTTTTGCTATCTATATCTTTGCTATATATTGGTATTCAATAGTTACATTGCATGTATCAATTATTTCTTTATAGTTTTGATTATCTTCATCGCTTAAATATGTTATTATTTCGTTATTATTTAATAGATGTCTATTTTTATGTGTCTCTAGTGTATATTCAGATAATACTTTACCTTCTTTTATCATATATAGATAATCTATATATTTATAATCATCTTTATTTATATAACTTATATCATTTATAAATACTTTTGGTTCTTTTATTTTATTTTTTTCTTCTAAAGTAGAATAACCTATGAATTTTGTTTCATAAATATCATATATTTCGTTATCAAAATATTTATATGGGAGAATTAATATTAAATTATCTTTATATTTAGATAAATCTTCTAATGTAATATTTCTATCTGATACTAATGTAGATAATTTAATTAGATTTTTATATCCATTATTATTTTTAGCATATAAAAGAATATATTTATCTTGTATATCTAATCTAAGACCAATTATGGGTTTTATGTCATTCTTTTTACATTCTAAATAAAATTCCATGACTCCGAACATATTATTATGATCTGTTATGGCTAGTGCTTTATAGTTATATTCATTTGCTTTTTTTATAATATCTGGTATTTTATTTAGGCTTTCTAACAATGAATAACATGTTTTTAATTCTAATGGTATATAATTCATAAAAACCTCCCTATATTTAAAACTAGTGTTTTTAAACACTAGTTATTTTAAAATCTCCATAGTAAATATAATACAAGAAGTACAGCTATACTTATTATACTAGCAAATATTGTGGTACTGGCAAATCCTGAAGATTTCATACCAATATCTCTTCCTAGAATTGATCCACGGTATTTTTCTACTAATCTACTTGTTTTTTTATTAGGATTATTGGCTAGTGTATAATTTCCGTTCAAATTTACTTTTTTGTCATCATTACTTGATATAATTACGGTAGATTTTTCCCCATTCTCTAGTATTTCTTTATTAATATTATTTTCCATAGTATCCTCACTTTCTTTTATTTTCAGATATCATTACTTTTTCTTCTGATAACTGTTTTATTCTTTCTATTATTCTTCTTGCTTTTAATTTATCTACTCCCTTTTGAGTATTAGATAAGTGTTCTTCTAATTCTTTTATAGTTAAATTTGAAGTAAAAAACGTTGTTAATTTACTTTCCATACGATATTGAAGAATAGGCCCTAATATTTCATCACGAGACCATGGAGTTACTGATTCTGCCCCAATATCATCTATTAAGAGTAGTTCACTGTTTCTTACTTTGTTGAATTTATAATTAAATTCTTCATTATCAGTTAGATTTTCTTTTAAGTCTCTTAAAAATTCTGGATAGTATATAATAGCAATTTTTTTGTCTTTTTTGGCTAATTCATTTAACATAGCAGATAATAAATAGGTTTTACCACAACCAAAATTACCAGTTAAATATAATCCTTTCTCTTTTTTACCATCCAAATAATTATCTAAAAATTTCTTTATCCATGATATTACTTCAAAACGATTTTTATCATCTATATGAATGTCTTTCATAGATGCATTTAATAATTCATTAGGTATACAATAACTATAGATATTTTTCATATAGGAAGTTTTTTCATCCATTTCTTTTTGATATTTACATGGTATATAACAAAATTCAACGTCTTCATTATTCTTAATCGGATAATATACATGTCCTGATACACTATTCTTACATTCAAATAAATGCTTACATTTTTTACAGTTATTTAATTCTTCTACAGTATTTTCTAATTTAGTAGTATATTTCATTAACGTTTTTTTAGGTAAATCTATAGAATTAGCTATTTTTTTAAATACTGTATTTTCTTCATATACTTTATTATAATCAAATTCTAACTTAGAAGGAGAATAATCAAATTTATCTCCAAGTAATTCTTTTACTTCATTCATTACTTATACTCCTTTAACATTTCTTGTAGTTCTAATTCCATATCTTTATCTATCGTTTCTTTAGTTATTTCTTTATCAAACCATGATGGTGTTTCTTTTATTTCTTTAGTACCTTTATTGCCAGAGGCTTTACTATATTTTTTATGTTCCTTTTTAGCTAGGTTTATAGCATCTTCAACTGTTTCTACTTTATTACGTTGCCATTGTCCAGCAATGGTTTCTACTAAGGAACGATTTAATTTGTTATTATTGGTCTTTAAAACATAATCTATAAGTACATTAACAACACCAGGTTTTAATCCATAATCTATGATTAAGTCTTCAAGTAATTTCATATCTCTCTTAACCGGTTCTTTATCACCACTTTTACTTCTTAAGAAGTCTCCTGGAGATATTGTTTCAAACAAATATATTATTCTTGATAATTTTGAATTATCTCCTATCGGATTACGAAGGTACTCTGGTTGTGTATGATCAACAATTGTAGGAAGCACTCCTCCGTGATCAAATTGATAGTAGTTTCTAACTAGTTTTCTTAAATCATCTTTAGATAATAATCCTTTTTCATTAATTGCTTGTAATAAAATATCTTTCATTTTTGAAGCATCTATATCATATAAATAAGCAAGGGATATAATTAATTCACGATTAGAATCCGTAAATATCTTTTCTTTATCTATATGATGTGGTAATGTTTCAATTAGAAAATTTATATCAAAATTACTGTTAATATTTAATTTTAATTTATTATATTTACGTATATTATCTGATACTATATCAAATGATGTATATGGTATACTTTCAAATACTTCATTAAATGTATGTGTAACATCAGTATAACTATCTTTATTAATTTTAGGTAATTTATATAAAGAAGTTAATCTTTCATATTCTTTTTTACCTATATTATTATATAAAACTACATTTAATATTGGATCATTAAAGAATTCTTTGGCAGATAATGGTGAATACAATTCATATATATAATTATTTACATTATCTTTCTTTAAATATGTCTTTAAAAGTCCGATAGCTTCTAATTTATTTCTAGCTATCATCAATTCTTCACAAGTA
The DNA here is from genome assembly GCA_964652515.1 of uncultured Clostridium sp. Classification (GTDB taxonomy): domain Bacteria; phylum Bacillota_I; class Bacilli_A; order RF39; family UBA660; genus CAG-914. Next base: position 17,660 of record CAZZAK010000005.1, read on the forward strand.
CAATGCAAATTAGTTATTAAATGATGGTGACATAAAACATCACTAATAGCATTTTCGTGCTCTAAATCGTTATATAAAAGTAAATATAACATAACAGGAAGTGGTCCTATAATAGGTTGATATAAAGAAATAATATTTTTCTTATCTTCTTCAGTGATGATAGTTTTATTTATAACAGCATAATAATCTGCCGGTAATAGTAAACTCTCTTTCATGTCTTATCCACCACCCTAATAAAATTATAACAAAAAACTCTATACAATTCAAGTATAGAGTTAATTATTACATCATATCTTCCATATCATCTAACATTTTTAATTCTTTGTTTTTAATATTTTTTACAAATTTTTGCATATTGCCATTCTTAATTTGTTGGTACATAACAACTCCTAAAGCACCCATTGCCATATATGTAATAGGTTTATTCATTTTCATTTGATCATCTCCATAAATATAATGGATTAAAATTTAAGAATTATACTTATTAATTATCATTTCTTTTAGAGTAGTTTTTCTTTCATCATCATAGTTATTCATAACACCATATATAAATGAATTACGCTCTCCTAGGAGTATTAATTTTGATTTAGCTCTTGTTACTCCAGTATAGACTAATTTATTATATAGCATTCTTTTAAATGATGGTACAAATGGTATAATTACCATTTTATATTCTCCTCCTTGACTTTTATGAATACTTATAGCATAACCTAGTGTGATATTTACAAATTTTTTAGGAGTAAATGTTACTAGATTGCCATCAAAATTAACAATTATTTCTTTAGATGCACCTTTTTTATTAGTAATTATACTTTCTATATAACCTATATCTCCATTAGATATATTATTATCTGGATCATTTACTAATTCTAATACTTTATCTCCTTCTCTATAGATAATATCATTATATTCTATTTCGTTTTTCTTTGGACTTTTTGGATTTAATAAGTTTTGTAACATTTTATTTAGATTATCTATACCATTTTTTGTTTTATACATTGGAGCTAATACTTGGATATCATTTTGTGAATAACCTTTTTCTAAGGCTTTTATTATTAATGATTCAATAGATTCCATAACATTATCAGATGGTACCTCAATAAAATTATAGTCATCTTTTTTCATTAAAAAGTTATCACTTAATTCTTTATTTTTTATTTCATGAGCAAGTGAGACTATATAACTATCTTCATTTTGACGATATAGAGTATTTAACTTAATGACTTCTAACATATCAGAATCTATTAAATCTTTTAATACTTGTCCTTCTCTCACACTGGGTAATTGGTAATAATCTCCGACAATAATAAATTTAGCATCTTCTCTAGTTCCTTTTAATAAGGCACTAAATAATACTGTATCAATCATACTTGCTTCATCTACGATAACATATTCTTCTTTATTAGGATTATATTCATCTTTTTCAAAAGTATTAGTTTCTTTATCCCAATATAGATACTTATGAATTGTATATGCTGGTATATTAATTATTTCCATTAATTTTCTAGAAGCTCTTCCTGTCGGAGCTAATAATGCTATATTTAATGGGTCTATTTTCATGGTATCAGTAAGTAACTTAACTATTCCATTTATGATAGTAGTTTTTCCTGTACCTGGTCCTCCAGTTATAATAGTAAAATTATTATATAAAGCTCTCTTAATTGCTTTCTTTTGAGATTCATCATATATAATATGTAATTTCTTTTCTAACTCTTCTATTTTATCTTCTAATTTAGGTAATTTTCTTTCTTCTCTTAAACTTAATCTATATAATCTATTAGCTATATATTCTTCAGAATCATATAGTTCACGAATATAGTATTTATCCTTTTTGATTACTACTTCGCGTTTTTTATTTAGTTTTATAAGGATATATTCTAATGTTTCTATATCTATATTTTTAACATATTTAATTACTTCTTTATATATTTCTTCAATAGATGAATAAGTATTACCGTTATTAAATGTTATTTCTGTCATAACATATATAACTAATGATAATAATCTTCGTTCATCATCTTCTTTATATCCTTCTTTAAGTGCTATATTATCTATTTCTTTAAAGAATAGATTTATATTATCAATAACATCATAAATATTATTATTTATAATATCTAGTGTTTTAGTTTTATATTTATTAAGTAGCGATAAAGAATCTTTCATAGTAAAACCTATCTTAGTTAATTCTAAGACAATATTAGAAGTATTTTGATATTCTAATAATATATTATATATCTTATCAATTTTATCTTCTTTAAGTCTTGGTATAGATAATAATTCTTCTTTATTGTTTAATATAGTATTGATTGTATTATCTCCAAATTTATCTACTATTTTCTTAGCTGTTTTTTCTCCGATAGGAAATAAATCACTAGATAAGAATGTTACTAATTCACTATTATTATCTGGTATAACAATTTCAAAGCTCTCTACATTAAATTGATTACCATATTTAGAATGAGTTACTAATTCACCATTAAATTTATAATTAGTTTTGAAATTTAATTCAGGTAGTGTACCTGTAAATGTGATAGTTTTTCCTAAGTCTAAATCAGATTCACGAACATGTAAAATACCAACAACATATCCATTATCTTCGTTTTGATATATTATTTTACTGATATTTCCTTTAATGTAATTCATACTACCACCTACTTCATTATAATATTATACTAATTTATTGTAAAGAAAAAGAACATTATGTTAATGGTTCTGATTTTTTAATTTTATTTAATCTATTTATAGATACTTTAACACTTTGGTATTCAGCACTTATTGTTCCTAATACTTCAAAGTTAGATATGATGTTAGCGTAATATGAATATATTAATAATATAGTTCCTATTTCCATATTACCTGTTTGTACTAGATAAATACAATAGATAATTATTAGATATCTAGATACTTCGATTAAAGATAATACTGTATATATTATAGCTTGTGCTAAGATATTAAACTTCGCGTTAGCTTTCAAATAATTGATAGTACTATCTATGAATGATTTATCTTTTACTTTTTCTTTGTGTTTTAAAATATCATAAATATTATGAATATTCATTGTTTTTAAATCTAAATTATCTTTTCTTTTTTTATTTATTACTTCTATTTTGTTTCCAAAATAGAATATGATGAATAACATTATTATAGATACTATAACTGTTATTAAAAAGATATTTTTATTTATTGAAAAGAAATAGATATATATTACTAAAAATTCTAGTATTTGAATTATTCTTGTTACTAAATTTCCTAAGAATGTTCCTATTATATCAATATCATTATTTATAATATTAGTATATTCTCCTAGAGATACTTCTTTTATGTTGGCGTCTATTACTGTGTTAGTATATTCTAAATATAATTTATTATAAAAATTATACCAACTTCTTTGATTGATATAATTCCATACATAGTATATGATTGTTAGTAACAATGTTATTAATACTAATTTAATTGCTTTATCGTATATGTTATCTGTTATATGATTAATAGTATTTGACCAGTATACTGGTATGATTAAGACTAATCCTCTTACAAATATTGAAGATACTGCTTTATATATTAATTCTTTCTTACATTTTTTTAAGACATTAGTCATTATATCACCTATTCTATATCGATATAATCACCGTTTTCTACGTTATATAATGCTGCATCATCAATAGTTAGATGTAATTCTAATTCATATGTATCTTTTTCTTTAACATGTATATTATCCATTAATTTACCTTTTACTATACCTTTGATTATATCACCATTATTATAAGCAAAATTAGAATATTTATTCCTATGGATATGTCTATTTGGTATAATACATGATGATTTGCTATATATTTCTCCTTTTGGACCTATGATAGTTATATTTTCAGAGTTTTCTACATCTCCAGAGTCACGCATAGGTGGTTTTAGGCCTAAAAGTTTTGCATCACTTTCGGCTATTTCTACTTGTGTATAATTTCTTATAGGTCCTACTACTCTAACATGAGGAAATGAATATTTATCTGTTTTTATTTCTACCACTTCGTTAGTAGCAAATTCTCCATGTTGTGATAAATCATTTCTTTTAGTAAATTCAAAATCTTTACCAAATAATATATCTGCATCTTCTCTTTTCAAATGAACGTGTCTATTAGATATTCCTATTTTTATTTTCATAACTTCCTCTACTTTCATGACAATTATAACAATAATTTATGTAATAGTCAAAAATAATTTGCATACTATTTTATGGGAGATGATATTTATTAACGGAAATTATTATACTGGTGGTGCTTTTCCTGGTACAGGACTAGATTCTAATACTATACCTAATCAGCAAAGTGTTCCTAGTTATGAAAATAGTCAAAATAGCTATAATTTTGATTCTGAACAATCTTATATTGAGAATATTTTAAGACTAAACAGAGGAAAAATGGCTAGATTCCATATTACTGTGCCTGGATCAAAAGAATGGCAAGATAGAGTTTTCGATGGTATTATTGAAACAGCTGGTAAAGACCATTTAATAGTTAGTAATCCTAATACTTCTGAATGGTATTTAATCTTATTAATATACTTAGATTTTGTTACTTTTATGGAACCTATTAATTATAAAAAAGAGTTTTATTTGCCAAAATAGAATTGAATAATTAAAATCTTTTTGCTATAATTAACTAGGTGGTAGTATGAACATAAATATTTTACTTATTATTATTTTTTGTATTATTGTTTTATCTTTATTAGTTCTTATATCATTTATTAATATAAATAATAAAATTAATTATACTTTAATTAGAATTAATGAAGCTGATAGTAGAATTGGGTCTAATTTAAAAGATAAATATGAATTATTAAATAGAAGTATATCTTTAATTAAAGAAAAAAATAAAGATGATAATATACTTAAAGAGATAGTTAAACTTCGTACTCGAAAAGTTAGTAACTTTACTTTGTATAATATCTTAAATGATTCATATTTAGAATTTGAAAAAATACTTAAGAAGAATAAAGATTTACTTAAAAGTGATGAGATTCTTAAAATTAGTAAACAATTAATTGCTATTGATAGTGAACTTGATACTTTAATTAAATACTATGATGGTAATGTGTGTTATTATAATAATATGTTAAAAAAAATACCTACTGGTGTAGTTGGTAAAATTAAGAAATATAAACTTAAAGAATGTTTTATTTCTATTGAAGATAAAGAATAATATTCACTTGATTGTGAATATTTTTTTGTTTACAAATAATTATAATTATTATATAATTTCCTTAGGAGGAATTATGAAAAAATTATTTAATGAATTTAAGACTTTTATTGCTAGAGGTAATGTTATTGATTTGGCTGTTGGTGTTGTAATTGGTTCTGCATTTGGTAAAATTGTCACTTCTCTTGTAGATGACATTTTAATGCCAATTATTGGAGCTATTATTGGAGGAATTAATTTTAGTAGTCTTTCTATTAAGGTTGGAGAAGCTAGAATTATGTATGGATCATTTATCAATAATATCATCAACTTTTTAATTATTGCACTTTGCATTTTCTTCTTTGTTAAATTAATGAATAAGTTTATTAAGAAGAAAGAAGAAAAAACAGCTCCACCAGTTAAAAGTGATGAAGTTAAGTTACTTGAAGAAATTAGAGATTTAATGAAAAAACAAAAATAACCAAATTGGTTATTTTTTATTAACTTTTTGTTGTATAATGATATTGGTGATAATATGAAAAAATATTTGTTATTAATTTTTGCTCTGTTTTTTATTGTAGGGTGCTCAATTGATAAAAATAACGTTACTGAAAACACTTCATTTATTCCAGAGAAAACTGAAGATATTTTACCTTCAGAGCCAATCTATATAGATGAAAATCCTATAATAGTAGGTTTATACCAAAATGGAAAACTTATTAGAGAAATTAACACACGTTTTAATCCTTCGTCTGATATTACTGTTTTGAATGTATATTTTACTAATCTAGAAAATGTTAATAGTAGTAATATTAAATATAATTTTAATGAATATGCTTCTAGTTATGATAATGTTAACAAATATAAAATTGGTTTTCAAGTAAGCTTTATTGCCTCTGATGAAGAAATTACTAAGGTTATTACTGGTCCTAAAGATATGTATATATTATCTCCGTATATTTTTAATTATTTATATGATGACGTTCATCAAAATGATGGAGCTTGGTATAGTCATGTTGAGGAAAATCAAGTTAATGATACTACTGTTTATTCATCAATTAAACTATATGCTACTGATGATGTTTATAAGATAAGTTCTCCGATTACTTTAACTGTTTTTACATATGATACAATGGATGACTTTAATGATAATGGATTATATCGTGGTAATAGTAAATATACTATAACAATAAAAAATGAAACTTAGTTGTTTCATTTTTTATATATATCTTTTCTTTAATATTACATATACTAATAGGCTAATTAACATTACTATTGGATTTTGATTGCATTTTAAGCCAGTTTTTGGTGGTAATATATCATCTCCACCTTTACCTAATTTATAGTAATTGGTGATTTTGAATACAAGCTTTGATTCGTTTTCTATAATGGCATCATAGTTAGTTGGTGTTTCTTCTTCTATTCTATATTCTATTTCAATACCATTTTTATATTTAGACAAATTAGGTATTTGAATTTTCCAATTATCTTCTTCTTTTATAATTATTGTTTTTACTAATTCTTTATCTGCATATATATATACTGTAATTTCAGTTGGTTTTTTATCATCAATATTATCTAAATATTCCCATGTTTTTATTATTGTTAATTCTACTACATTTCTTTACGTTTTTTATCTACAAAATATCCATACTATATCCAATATCTGATTATTTTTATATATTTTTTTATTTTCTCGTTATTATACTGGTCCTACATATGTGCTTCCTGTAAATATGTGAATAATAACATCTACTATAAATAATAGAATAATTAAATATGTTATGATTATAGCAGGTTTCTTATTTATTTTTTTAATTTTGTCAATTAATGGTACAAGTAAATAGATTCCTAATAATCCTATCAAACCAAATTTTAATCCTGGAAAAAGAGCAATCCGACCTTGAAAATTCATATACTCATCTCCGTAGTACCATAGTGTTCTCCAGTCTGTTTTAAATAAATCAGCAATGTAAGTTGTTAACAGTTCTACTGAAACTGCTGTTATACTGATATATATAAATATTAGTAATGGTCTTATATTAATATTTTTTATTTTTAATGGTTTATTCTTTAAGTGATAGAATAGATAGTATATAACTATTCCTCCAAAACCATAAACCGGTAGCCATGGTCCATATAAGAATCCTCTATTTACTAGAATATGATCTTCAATTAAGAATAATAATACTTCATATATCCATCCAATAAAACTAAAACATATGAAGTAAATCATAACATTTCTGATATTTTTTAACAATTTATTTTCCATATTTGTTTCCTCTATTTAAATTGTATCACTATATTATTAAAAAAACTAGTTTTACCTAGTCTTTTATTTTTTTTTGTTTAGTTTAACTTTATACAGTAATGGCACAAAGTAAGGCAAGTTATTTATTATTTTGATTGTCTCTTAAATTTAATTCAACCATATACAAGTTTTAAAATAAGGCAGCAATACTATTTTCTTTTATTGTATGCTTTATTTGACGAATCATATAAAAGTTCTTTATTTTTGTCATAGATAATAAATAGTGCTTTATCACATGGAGCTTCAAAATTTAATCCCAAATATTTTTGGATAATTATCAAAGTTCTTTCAGTATCTGTTTTTACGGTAAATTCATCATCTATGTTACATTTAGAACAATACTCAGACGGAAAACCTTCTGGGCAAGTAAAATATTTTTTCTGTCTCTTATCTAAGACCTCAATAACATTACCCATATTTAAATCTTCTATAACACATTTTTTAGCATCATCCCATACTTCAGATAATAGTATACTATTCTTAATTTTTTTTAAAATATCTTTTATTTTCATAAAAATCCCCAAATACATAATATTTATGTTTTCATATTCTAACATAAAAAGTATATATAGTCAATTGCACTTTGTTCATTATAGGGCGTATACCAATATTTTAACTACTATTTTTTGATGTGATTTTATGGCATCTTGCACAACAGTTTACCTCGGCTGTCATTTTCTATTTAACTAAAATAACTTAATTTGGTTTTTATTTTACTTGTCCCGATTTAACTTCATTATCATTTATAAATGATGCTGCTGAAAAAGCTTTATCGAGTTGTATTAATATACTCTCATCATAAAAACGTTTAGAATAAATATTTTGAAATAATTTTTTTGTCTGATCACCATATAATATTTTTATGCCTTCTAAGAAGTCAGCATTTTTAGAATTTAAGCTATTGAAAATATTTCCATTATATACTTTAATTAATAATAATAAATTTAAATATAAAGTTAATATTTCATTTTTGTCATCAGGATGAAGATTATTAAAATTTTCTCCACCATTAACTATTTCTTGAAGTCTATCAAAAGCAGCGCCAATATTCATTTGAGATATTAAATTATATTTTTCTCCCAAAAAACCAACAAAATTTTCTTCACATTGAACATTCTGTTTTGTTCCATTAAAAGAGTCTAAAATTCCATCTATAATTGGTATTTTTGTTACAATTACTCCACTTTTTAATGTTACTTCACTGTTACTATTAATTATTTCACTATCTCCATATGACCTTAATAAATGGAATATTTCGTGTCTTAAACTTATATTGTCTTCATCACAAGTAAGTTCACCAGTTTTATTTACTCTTACTACAATTGTTCTACTAATACTATTTGATTTAATATTTGGTATGGGCAAATATATACCTTTTTGCCTATACATATAAGTCATTGCTAACTCTTCACCACTACTCATCTCATATCCTATTTCATCATATAGTTTATTTTTAATAGTTATTATGAATTCTTCTATACTTCCTACTAATACAATTTTAGTATTTATTAATGCATTTAAAAAGTTTTCTTGTTCATCGATAGAAGTGTTAGTTGAATAACTATCAAATAAATCAACTAAAAAATTAGTAAGGCTTAAACTGTATCCATTACTTTTACAATACTCTAAAAGCTTATTCATATTTACACATCCTATATTAATTATACCATAAAAAAGGCTAGTTTTACCTAGTCTTTAATTATTTTATTATTTGCTTTTATTGCGGCTTGTACAACTCTGCATTCGGGATGGTGAAATTCATACTGTTTTGTGCACTTTTTTATACTTTAATCATCCCTTCTATTACAGTAGTATATACTTAAACATATTTAGCACTAATAAAACTAAAATGATTGATTATCTTCTGATCTTTCCTCCATGACATTTTAGCCAATATACCTTTTCTTCACCTTTGAATATTGACTCTTCACCTTCAAAATCATCTAAATTACCTGTCACCACAAAAGTATACTTATATTCCCCATTAATAAATTCTTTTGGTCCTCTTAATGGTAATACATCATCTTCTCCAACTTTCATTAAAGCGGGTCTTAGAGCATTATCAACAGCTTCCTCACTTAAGTTTTCGTTAAGCGTTACACCACGATAATTCATTGCCCATATTGGAGTTTGATTTTCATCATATACAACTTCTTCTCCTATAAAATCTGTTCCACCGAAATATGTATCATGATAAATCATTGCTCCATCAGTATATTCATAATCAAAAGAATTTAATCTAGATGATTCAACCTTTTTTACATTTCCATTAGCATATGTTTGTTTCTTTGCTTCAATAAGAAAATCTTTTAATTGTTTCATAATAATTCTCCTCACGTATTAATTATATCATAAAAAAGACTAGTTTTACCTAGTCTTTATCATTTTACTAATTGTTTTTCCTTGCTTTAACTCTAGCTTGTACAACTCTGCATTCGGGATGGTGAAATTTATAATGTTTTTAATTCTTTTTTATACTTTAAGCATTCCTTATATTACAGTAATATATACTTAAATATATTTAGCACTAATAAAACTAAAATGAATAAACTAATTATTTTATAATATCTAGTGAATAAACTTTCTTATCTTCTACTCTTTTTATAGCATCTAAAATCAATTCAGGACTTCTCAATTGATCTGCAATATTATTTATTTCATCTAAAGATAACCATTCAACAGACAAAATTTCATCACTATTATAAGATTCTTGCTCAGAAATAATTTCACAATAAAATATAAAACTCGTGAATTTTTCAGTATCTCCAACTTGAACAATACCCTTAACATCAACAGTATATCCTGTTTCTTCTTTTATTTCTCTTTTTGCGCCATCAATTAGTAATTCATTTTCTTCTAAATGACCTGCTGGTATATTATACATACCATAGTATTTTTCTTTTCTTTCCTTAATTAATAAATATTTATTATCACTATTTTTTATAATTCCACCAACTATTATCATAAATATCACCTACATCAATTATAACATAAAAAAGACTAGTTTTACCTAGTCTTTAATATTAACTATTCTTTGCTTTGATTGCAGCTTGTAGTATATTTCTATCTAGAGGGCACTTATTCAAATATGAAATTAAACTTTTATTTTTAGTATATCACTAATCACTAAATTATTATATATGCGATTTCATATTGTA
>CAZZAK010000006.1:0-26411 GCA_964652515.1 uncultured Clostridium sp.
GTTTTATCATCTTTTGCTAAAATTAGTGAAAAATATCATTATGTTAGGCCTAATATTAATGATAATAATATTATTGATATTAAAGATTCTAGACATCCTGTAGTAGAAAAAGTAATAAAAGATGAGTATGTACCTAATAATATTGATATGGATGATAATACAAATATTTTATTAATTACTGGTCCTAATATGGCTGGTAAAAGTACTTATATGCGTCAATTAGGAATTATCGCTATTATGGCTCAGATAGGATGTTTTGTGCCTGCTAAAAGTGCTAATTTGCCTATTTTCGATAAAATATTTACAAGAATTGGTGCCTCTGATGACTTGGTGTCTGGAGAATCAACATTTATGGTTGAAATGGCGGAAGCTGCTAATGCTATTAAAAATGCTTCAAAGGATAGTTTGATACTATTTGATGAACTTGGAAGAGGTACTGCTACTTTTGATGGTATGAGTTTGGCACAGGCAATATTAGAATATGTTCACGATAAGATAGGCTGTAAGACTTTATTTTCCACTCATTATCATGAACTGACTGATTTAGAAAGTACATTGTCTAAATTAAAAAATAAACATGTGTCTGCCAAGGAAGAAAATGGTAATATAACTTTTTTACATAAAGTAATGGATGGTAGCGTTGATAAAAGTTATGGTATTAATGTTGCTAAATTAGCTGATTTGCCTAATGAAGTAATAGAGAGGGCTTCAAAAATACTAGAAATATATGAAAAAAAAGAAGGTGAAAGAGATATCATCATTCAAACTTCTTTGCCTATTATAGAAAACAAAAATGAATCGGAAATAATCAAGGATTTAGAAGATATTAATATACTAGAAATTACTCCATTAGAAGCTATTAATATTCTAAATAAATTAAAAGAAAAAATATCTAAATGATTAGATATTTTTTATTCTATATGTAACTGTTCTCTTAGTATTCTATCTAGTTCTTTTTGGGAGATTGGTTTAGATAAATAATCGCAAAATCCTTCATTTAAATACTTCTCTTTCGATCCTTCAATGGCATTAGCTGTTAAAACTACTACTGGTGTATCAAATCCAGATGCTCTATTCTTTAAATTATATAGAGTTTGTATACCGTCCATTTCTGGCATCATATGATCAAGAAATATTAAATCAAACCTTTGATTCTTAGTCAAGTTTAAGCAATCTAATCCGCTTTTAGCGGTTGTTATTTTAAAATTATATGACTTTAATATTTTTTCTGCTACTTTTATATTTAATAAATTATCGTCTACTAGTAATATACTGTATCTGGAACCATCAAAATGTTCATCTAATACTGTTTTTGGTGGTTCTATGGTCTCAAGGTTTGTAATTACTGTCTTATCTGCTATTCCTTGCTCAAAGTTTACGGTAAAGGTTGTCCCTTCTTGATATACACTATCAAAAGTTATTTTTCCATTCATTAGATTTAAAAGTTCTTTTGTAATAACTAAACCTAATCCTGTACCCTCAATATTTTTTTGTCCTTGATCTAATCTTTCAAACTTTTGAAATATTTTATCATAATCACTTTTTTTAATACCTATACCTGTATCAATAACTTTAAATGTTAAATTGCACTTATCTCCTATTATTTTAGAATCTATACTCAGGGTAATTGTTCCTTTTTTTGTATATTTACATGCATTGGATAGAAGATTCAATAATATTTGATGAACTTTAACTTCATCTCCTATTAGTTTAGATGGTATATTTCCTTTTGTTTCTACTTCAAATTTAATGGGTTTTTCTGATATAGAAACATTAACCAAGCTAGTTAATTCAGCTATTATTTCAGCTAAATTATATGGTTTATTATTTAATGTCATCTTACCTTCTTCTACTTTTGTTATATCCAAAATATTATTAACTATCTCTAATAATATGTTACCTGCATTATTAATGTTTTTTATGTCTTCAGCTGTTTCCTTTGATAATTCTTTTGTAGGTATTGATTCAGAAAGACCAATAATAGCATTTAAAGGAGTTCTTATTTCATGAGATACACTGGCTAAGAAATCCGTTTTTGCATTATTAGCTATTTCGGCTTTATTACGTAAATCATTTAATTCATCTATATATTTTAAGTCTGGATTTTCAAATGTAAAATAAACAAAGATTGTTACTAAACATAAACTGCTACTTATAATTAATGCGCTTGGAATAATGGCTTGAAGTATAAATGATGCAAAATATAATAGTATTGATATTAATATTACAAAGTTTTTTTCTTCATTAATTGTACTTTTATTGAATACTAAAGAAAGCAACAGGGTCATTGTTATAATTGTAGCTATTATGTATGTATATGGTATTATTTTTCCTTCTAGCGTAAAGGGAATAATATTATGATTGAATGGCATAAAGAATGAACCTATTATTATTCCTAGTGATATTATTATGTATATTAGTGATGTTTTTTTCTTTTTAAATAGTTCTATTATACTATTATAATTATTTTTATCATTTGATTTATTTATAAGAATATATCCTAAATATACTACTGACCAAACTATTACTGCTGTAAAATATATTCTTATGAATATTTTGGATATTGTTCCATCATCTGGATATTTATAACTAAAGTATATAGCAGATATGTCTGATACTAATAAAAAAGTAGTTAAAAGAAGTAAAATCTTATAAATTTTACTTTCAACAAAATTATATTTTCTTTTAACAAAATAAATACATTGTAAAATTATGATATATATAAGACTACATATCTCTAATTTCATAGTATCATACATAATACCACACCTTTTAAATCTAATTTAACTTATCTTTAATTTTTTGAAAACTACCAATTATCTTTGGATCATATTTACTGTTTGATTCACCAATAATAATTGAATATGCTTCTTCTTTAGTTTTACCAAAATTACATAATTCTAAATACTCTGCACAAATATTTACAATATTACTAGATATCGGTATAGCATTGCCAGATGCCATTTCTGGTAGTCCTTTACCATCGAATCTTTCATTACGATATTTTACTATTTCTATAACATATTTAACATCAGCTTTGCCTTCTAGTTTAATATATTTGCCAATGTTAGCAACATTTACGCATACTTCTTTCATTATGTCTAATTCGAATGAATTATAAGCGTTCTTACCATTAAATGATTTTGGTAGTACATACTTATATATGTCATAGTAGATGGAAGAATCCACTATTCTTTCTATTGCGTTTTGATTTAAATTATATTCTGGATAGTCACTTGCCACCATTTCTGATAATATACCAACAAGTCTCTTAATAGCAGGTATTTCATTACTATAGTCATATAAATATGATTTTACTAAGTCTTCAGTAATGTTTTTTAATTCTCTATGTTGCTCTACTAACATTTGATTAACTAAATTACTTGTTTTATATAAACTAATTAAGTTATCGATTCTATGTTTAATAACTTGTACATTAAATGGCTTTTCTAGCATATCGGCTATTTCGTAACTATAAGCCCTGTTTCTTGTCTCTTTATCGTAGTTACCACTAATAATTATTACAGGTATCTTTGTTAAATAATTATTATTATCTAAATACTCTAATACTCCAAAACCATCTAATATTGGCATAAGTAAATCTAGAAAGATACAATTAATATTATGTTGTTTACTATCTAGTATATCTATAGCAGATTTTCCATCATTGCATGTCACTACTTCATAATCTAAAGAAAATATTTTTTTTAGAATATTACATGTCATTTTATCATCATCTACGATTAAAATGGTTCTTTTTCCACCTTCAATATAGACTGAATTGTCTACTAGTGATTTATTTAATTTTGGATATGCATTTGTTAAATTACCAATTATATTATTTAAGTAATCTTTTTTAGTATTTAAGTCTCCTTCGCCATTAACGATATTATATATTTTAAATATTGATAACGAAACATCATCTATTATTTTATTGAAATTTACTTCTAAATTATTATCTGCTATATCTTTTGTTTCTGTATTATCTGTCATTTCATTAGAAAAATCTAAAATATATTTTTGTCCAGCATAATCATATAGTTTTATAATATCACAGTATCTTTTATATTCTCCATTAATGTTCTTTTTAGAATACTCTAATGAAATATAATCTTGTCCATTGTTTTTACTATTTTCTAGATATTGAATAGACATAGAATTAATATATTTATCAACATCTTCTTCTTTGATAGAATCACGGCATTTAGTAATATAATCTGTGAAAGAAAATTTTTCTTCCTCGATGAAATCGTTGTTTCGATAGATATATTTACTAACACTGTCAGATAATATATCTATAACATAAATGAACTTATAATTGGATGAAATAATACTTTTAATTATATCTTTATTCATAAATATCTACCCCAAATTCTTATATGCCATAAGGATACTATAAACCTTATTAGCTTCTGTTACTAAATTGTTGAAGTTACTATTAATAAATTCTACATTGTTTTGCTTTCCAGCCATTTCATGTTGATAAAATATTTCTCCCATTTGCATAAATCCTAATGTTCTACAATTACTTTTTAAGGCATGGACAAGGATTACGTAATTATTGATATCACCGCTTGTTCGATAAGAGTTTGCCTTGTTAAGATCTCCCGGAAAAGTATTCAAAAAATCTAATAGTACTTCGTTATAAGTTTCAAAATCCATTGTATTATTTATTCCAGCTTCTGTGTCTACTCCATATTGTTTTAAAAAATTTATTTTGTTTTCTTCCATAATTCTACGCTCCTATTATAAGTATAAAATAAATTAGATATTTTTTCAATATAAAGAACTAATAAATTTATTATATGATTTCATATTAGTCAATACTTATTTTTATAACTATACTTGAGGCGGTCAAAAAATGTCAAATTTTTGTAAAATTATTGTTGCCTTATTGTTTCCCTTGTTATATAATTATTAATGTAGAGTAAGTGTAAAAAGTACTCTATCATATGTTTGTATGTGAAAGAGTTTCTTTTGCATGTGAAAAAAACTATATTATTGTAGTTAG
The DNA here is from genome assembly GCA_964652515.1 of uncultured Clostridium sp. Classification (GTDB taxonomy): domain Bacteria; phylum Bacillota_I; class Bacilli_A; order RF39; family UBA660; genus CAG-914. The sequence goes on from CAZZAK010000006.1 coordinate 5,012, forward strand.
CATTACATGTTCGGGAGTAACAGTAATGTCTAAAACACTTACTCCCAAAGAATATGTAATGTAAGGAGGTGAAGGAATGAATAAGAAAAAATCAATGACTGGATTATTTATAATTCTTGCTGTTTTATTTATTGGTATTGGTTATGCTGCAGTTAGTAATGTAACATTAACTATTAATGGTAATGCTAGAGTTACTCCAGGAGATTCAAGTTTTGTTGTACATTTTCCTTATGATAGTAATACAGATTCTAACAACAATATAACTGGTACTGCTGGTAATGGATATGCTGTCACTGCTAATACTGTGGCTAAGTATACTTCTGATACTACTGGTATTATTAACGCAATGGATTTTACTAAGAAAGATGAATATATTGATTTTCCATTTGTAATCAAAAATGATAGCGATGAATTAGGTGCTACTATAGCTGCTGCTGATGTTAGTATTTCTGCAGGTAACACTTATCTTCAAGCAGAATTAGCTCCAGGATTTACGACTTTAAATATTGCTCATGGAAGTCAAGGAACTGTTACAATTAGAGTTAAATGTTTAAAAACTCCTACAACTGTACAGGATTTAACTAACTTTACTGTAACAATTACTGCTCATCCTGCTGAAGCTAGTTAATTATATTTAGTATAAATTAGGCAAAGAAAGGAATATCAAGATGAAAAAAGATAAATTAAAAATTTATGGTTTAGAAATTTTATTGTTGATTATTCTTCTCTTTGCACTCTTTATGCCAAATATATTTACAAGAATAAGTTTGGCAATATTTCTCTTCTTATATACTTTGTTTGTTACTTTTATGATTAAGAAAAGAAATATTACTTCAATATACAGGAAAGATGTAACAATAACGCTTATTATTTTAGGAATTATATATTTAGGATTTTTCTATTTGATGGGAGTATTTGTTGGATTTTATAAGAATGTAATTACATTTAAGTTTAGTACAATGTATAAATATATTATTCCAGTGTCTGTAATAATAATCACATCAGAAATGTTAAGAAGTATATTCTTGTCACAAGAAAAGGCAAAGTTTAGTAAGATACTAACTACTATGTCAATGGTTCTAATTGATTTAATAGTTTATGTTAATATATATACTATTAATAGTAGAGAATCTTTTGCTGATATTATTGGTTTTTCGTTCTTTGCATCTATTTCTTGTAACTTACTATATAACTATATTTCTTCTAGATACGGAAATAAAGGAATTATCATATATAGATTAGTGACAATATTATATCTTTATGTAGTTCCTATTATTCCAGATGTGTATATATTCTTCCGTTCAGTGTTTAGAATAATATATCCATATGCTATATATTTGATATTAGATTACTCTTTTAAAAGAAGAAATATTGCTATGGAATATCATGATAGTAAAAGACGAGTTATTAGTTTTAGTATTACTACTATAGTTATTATATTAATTGTTATGTTAATATCTTGTAAGTTTAGATATGGTGTTATAGTAGTAGGTAGTGGTTCTATGGAAGGAACTCTTAATATTGGTGATATTGCTATATTTGAAAGTTATAATAGACAGAAGATTAATAAAGATGATGTCATTATATTTAATAGAGATGATGTTAAATTTATACACCGTGTCGTTAAAATTACTTTTACTAATAATGAATATAGATATTATACAAAAGGAGATGCTAATCAGGAGTTAGATGAGGGCTATGTTACTCGAAATGATGTGATTGGTGTTTCTAAATTGAGAATTAAATATATTGGTTATCCAAGTATTTGGTTAAGAGATATGTTTGATTAAATATTAAAAAGAATTTAAAGAAAGGAGTATTTATGAAAAAAGAACAAGTTAATGCAATTTTATTAGAACAAAAAAGAAAAAGAAAAATAACTAGTTATTTATTTTTAATTATAATTATTATAATATGTTCTTTATCTTTATTATTCCTTTATTTTAGTAAAACAAAAGATTATTATGTTTCATATAAGGAGGCTAGTAATTTAGATTACAAGGTATATTTAAAAGAAAATGATTTCTTTGAGACTAATTATGTTGAAGAGAATAAGCAATACATTGCTAGTCTTATAGATCATATTAATGCTAATTTTAATTATAAATTGAGCATTGAAAATATGGCTATTGATTATCAATATCAGTATCGTATTGAAGCATTTGTTAATGTTTTAGATAATGGTACTAAGAGTTCAATATTTTCTAAAAAAATTGATTTGGTTCCTGAAAAATTAATGTATTCTCATAAAGAGAGTACTGTTGAAATTAATGAAAATATTAATATTGATTATAACTATTATAATGATTTAATAAAGAAATTTATTACTGTATATGAGCTTAATGAGACTACTAGTACTTTGGAAATTAATATGTATGTTAGGGTACTTGGTAATTGTGAAGATATAGAAGATGCTGAGACAAACAATGTTATTACTTTATCAATTCCATTGACTACTAAAACAGTTGGTATTGATATGAATTATAATGTTCTTGGGGATAATGCTTCAAATGTTATGATATGTAATGACAATGATAGTAGTGTGATTATTTATTTGATTCTTAGTATTCTAATATTTATAGTTGGTATTATTCTGATAGTAGTTTTAATTAAATATATTGTTAAATCTAGAACTGCTGAAACAATATATCATAGAGAACTTAGAAAAATATTAAATAATTATAAAAGTTATATTCAAAAAATAAATAATGAATTAGATTTAAGAGGCTATAAAGTTTTAGTAGTAGATACTTTTACAGATATGTTAGAAATTAGAGATACTATTCAAGAACCAATATTAATGATAGAAAATAAACAGAAAACTGGTGTTTTCTTCTTAATACCAAGTAAAACTAAAATATTATATACTTATTCTATTAAAGTAGACGATATTAAGAACAAAATGATGGAAGAATTATAATTGAGGTTAAATATGAAAAGGAATAATAAGAAAAAAAGCTTTAAATTTAATATTCCATTATCCTTAATACTAATTGCATTTTTGTTTATGTCAGTGGGATTTGCTGCTATTACTGCTCCTACTCTTAGTGTTGCAGGTAATGCTCTAGCCCATGTGCAATCCGGTGTGTTTATTAGTGATGTTACTTGTACTCAGAATAATAATACTAGTGGTACTGTTAATTCTGTTTCAGGAACAATGATGAATAGTACTGTAGTATTATCGCCTTCTAATAGTAATTCTACTGTTACATGTTCTGTATCTGTATACAACAATACTACTAAAAAGTATTTGTATGATGATACAGTGTATGATAATGAATTTTATGATAATAATAATATAAATTTTACAACAAGCATTACTTCAGGTACAGCTCTTAATAGTCAAAGTTCGCAAACATTTAATGTTGTGTTTAAATATGCTAATGGTGTTACTCCTAGTAGTAGTGTTAATACTTTAAATTCATATCTAAACTTTAGATTCATTTTAGCACCTTGGTATGAATCATGTAATAATAATTCTACGGAATTAAATTGTAAGTTAATCACTGCATCTACTCCTAATAGTGATAGTGGACTAAGTTTTAGTTCATTTTCTAGTAGTTCTAATGGTCGTGGTTTATATTACACGAGTGACTTAAGCAAAACAGAAGATATTGATGGCGATGGATATGGTAATAGAGTTTATTACTATCGTGGTAATGTTACAAATAATTTTGTTTTGTTTGGTAATATTTGTTGGAGAGTTCTTCGTACAAACGAAGATGGTACAATACGTTTAATATATGGTGGTAATCGTTCTAATGGTTCTTGCCCACAAAAAGGTACGGCTGTATCAATTGGAAGTAGTGCATTTAACTCTAATTCTAGGGATAACGCTTATGTTGGATATATGTATGGTACTGCTGGTGCTTCTAACTATACTAACACGCATAGAAATACAAATAATTCTACGATTAAAACTATGATAGATAATTGGTATACAAATAATCTTGCTAGTTATTCTTCTTATTTGGCAGATGAAGTATTTTGTAATGATAGAGAAGTATATGATGGTACTGGTTATGGTACTTCTAGTACCTATTATATGGGGTATAATCGTGTACAAACAAATAAGAGCCCTTCTTTTGTTTGTAATCAAGAAAATGATCAATTTACCGTTAGTTCAAACAATGGTAATGGTGCTTTAACTTATCCTATTGGTTTAATTACTGCTGATGAACTTAATTTTGCTGGTTCTACATATAATGCCAGTGGTTCAACAACTGACCATTTCTTATACACTGGTGAAAATTTATGGACTATGACACCAGCTGACTATTATAGTAATGAATTCTATGTTTTATATATGTATACTGGAGGTAACATTCGTTTACAATATTCAGTATCTAATAGTAATCCTGTTAGACCTGTTATTAATCTTTTAGCCAATGTAACTTATGATAGTGGCACTGGTACTTATAATAATCCTTATGTAATTACTGGGGCTAATTCAGGTGGTGGAACTGATCCTGACCCACCTACTCCAATTAGTGAACTATGGTATGAAAATTGTAATTCGCAATCAACTACACTAAATTGTAAGATGATAACATTATCTACCCCAAGTAGTGATTCTAGTATTAGTTTTAGTAGTTATTCTAGTAGTAGTAACGGTAATGGATTATATTATACGAGTGATTTATCTAAAACAGAAGATATTACTAGTGACGGTACTGGGGAAAGAGTTTATTATTATCGTGGTGCTGTTACGAATAATTTCGTTTATTTTGGTGGTTTTTGTTGGAGAATAGTTAGAACTAATGAAGATGGTACAGTCAGATTAATATATGGTGGTACTCGTTCAAATAATTCTTGTCCACAAAACGGAACTAATGTTTCAATTGGAAGTAGTTCATTTAACTCTAGTGCTACTGATAACGCTCATGTTGGATATATGTATGGTTCTACTGGGGCTTCCAACTATAATAATACACATAGAAATACTAATAATTCTGCCATTAAAACTGTTGTAGATAATTGGTATCAAAACAATCTTACTAGTTATTCTTCCTATTTGGCAGATGAGGTATTTTGTAATGATAGAGCGACATATAGTGGTAATGGTTATGGTACTTCAAATACAGTTTATGCTGGTAATAATAGATTAAATTCAAATAAGTCTCCTACTTTAAAATGTAGTCAATCTAATGATAAATTTACTGTTAATTCAAGTAATGGTAATGGAGCTTTGACTTATCCTATTGGATTAATTACTGGTGATGAAATGAATTATCTTGGTTCGATGTTTAGTACTAGTACCTCAGGTGCAAGTAATCATTATTTATATACTGGCTCTGGATTATGGACTATGACTCCATCAGATTATTATAGTAATAAATTCTATGGATTTTATATGAATACAACAGGTGAACTTAGAATAGCTAATGACCTTACTACAAGTTATGCTGTTAGACCAGTTATTAATCTATTATCAACAGTTGTTGTAACTAGTGGTTCTGGTACTTATAATAGCCCTTTCCAATTATCTTTATCATAAAAGATTAGTTTTTTACTAATCTTTTTTCTATTATTGATACTATTAAATACATTAAATATGATACTATTAAAAGAATAATAATACCGGATATTACTAAGTTAAGATTAAATACTTGTGATCCATAATTTATTAAATAACCAATACCCTCTTTAGATACTAAGAATTCTCCCATAATAACTCCAATTAAAGACATGCTTACATTTATTTTTAAACTATTAATTATGACAGAATAGTTATAAGGAATAATTAAATACTTTAATATTTGATATTTAGTAGCATTCATACTTTTTAATAGTTTTAATTTAATGGGATCTGTATTGCTAAAGCCATTATATACAGAAGATATAGTAATTATTATTGATACTAATAAGGCCATTAGGATAATAGACTTCATATTAGCACCACATAATATAATTATTATTGGTCCTAAAGCTACTTTAGGCATACTATTAATAATTGTTAAATATGGATCAAATACTTTATATAAGAAATTATTCCACCATAGAATAATTGCTATAACTGTTCCTAAAATAGTAGCTAATATAAAGCTTATAGATGTTTCCTTAATAGTTATAAAAATATGATTAAATAAATTTTTACTTTGATATAATTTTATAATTGTTTTTATGACCATACTAGGGCTAGAATAGATAAATGGATTAATAATTTTATTTTTTGATAATAGTTCCCATGTAATTAAGAAGATTAATAAGATAAGTATTTGTGTTAGGTGAACATATAACCTCTTCTTTTTTATTTTTTTAACATATAATACGTGTTCTTTACTAAACATTTTTATCAAGGCACCTCCATAACATATCATAATATATAGAAAATTCAGGACATTTTCTATTATTTATAGGAGTGCTCTTTTCTGTCAATTTTATATCATATGTTTTTTTTACTGTTGATGGTCTACTAGTTAGGACTACTACTCTATCTGCCATAGATATAGCTTCAGCTATATCATGTGTAATCATAATAACACTTTTGTTATTATCTTTAATCATTTTATATATATCATCGGATAAGGCAACTCTTGTTTGATAGTCTAGAGCACTAAATGGTTCATCTAGGAGTAATATATCTGGTTTTGTGGCTAGTGTCCTGATTAAAGCAACTGCTTGAATATTATATAGACACTTATTTATTTAAAAAATTCATAACAAGGTCTACTAAAACATCTTTTTCTTTAGGATTAGACTCTGCTATTAACAATGTAATAGCTACTAAAGTGTTATTATCAATAACTTGTCCATTTTTATTGTATAAGATATGATAATAATTTAGGAAATATATAAATAGTGTAGCAGCTATTCTTTTATTACCATCGATAAAAACATGATTCTTAGTAATTAAATATAGCAAATTAGCCGCTTTTTCTTCGATGGTAGGATATAAGTCATTACCATCAAAAGATTGATATATATTGCTTATAATTACTTTTAAACCTTCGCTTCTTTCTAGTGCAAACAAATCACTATCACTACCAAATTTAAGTTTACTGACTATATTCATACATTCTTCATAGGTAATCTTTTTATTATTTCTAATTCCTTTTGGTTTAGTTATTTTCTTATGGTCATAATCATCAAGCAAATTTAGGGCATCTTTATAATTATTTATGACTTTAATAATATCTTTTGCTTCATTACCTTCTAAATCATTATCAATTCTTCCTGCTATATCAATTAGTTTTACTGTCTTTTCCAAATAAGCCAATCTTCTTTGATTAATAGAATAACCTTTTAATAAGTAATCTTTTAATACTTTATTAGCCCATTTTCTAAAAATAATACCATTTTTTGATTTTACTCGATAACCAACACTAATAATTACATCTAGATTATATATTTTTGGCTTTCTTCCACCACTACTTTTACCGGAAATTCCGGTAGAAGTTAATTCATCTAATTCTCCTTCCTTAAAAATATTAGTTATGTGTTCATTTATAGTATTTCCATCTTTAGCAAATAATTCTGCCATTTGTTTTTGTGTTAACCATACTGTTTCATCCTGTATATTTACTTCTAACTTTAATTCTTCGTTTTCAAATATTATAATTTCATTCTTCATATTTTTCTCCCTTCATATATATAATTCATGAAAAAAATATGAATTCCTTCTTTTTTCTTAAAATTTCCAGAAAATTTTTATATTTCTTTGATTGTTTTGTAAAATGTCAATATGTATTTTATCTATAAACTCTTCAATTATAATTCTATTAAGTTTATTAAAGTGTTTATATTTTGTTATAATATGATTATAATTATTATCTTTCTCTTTAATTATGCTATTTAAATATTTATGGTATTCTTTATGTTTATTTTGATATGTAGATAATAATTCTTTAAATTCTTCTTCATTTATGATTCCATTGACTTTATCTTTATATATTTGATGTAAATATTCTTTATTTTTTATAATCTTCTTATTTATTTCTTTATTATATTCTAATAATGAGTTTGTTTTATTGTTATTAAATAATTGTAATAACATTTCTTCGTCATAGTATTTCTTTATTTTATTATTAATTAAATCTAACACTATGCTTTCTAACTTATCATATCTAATGGAATGTTTATTTAGACAATTGTTATTACAAGATAAATAGATATGTTTAATAGTATTTTTTTTTCTCATTAAGTGATTACAAATATTACAGTACACTTTTCCTGAAAAGATATGAATATTTCCTTTTTTTAGTGGTTTAGTCCTTTTTTTAATCATAGTTTGGATTTTATTAAATACTTCTTTATCTATAATACTTTCATGAGTATTTTCTTTTTTTATCCAATATGATTTATTCTTATTTATTATTTTATGATTCTTATAACTAACTGTAGTTCTTTTTCCTTGAATTAAATTACCTATATATAATTCATTAGTTAATATTCTTTTTATAGTACTAGTATTCCATTTAATGTCTTTTATAGGCTTATTAGTGACTATATTTAATTTTATACCTTCTCTATACTTATATAATGATGGTGGTGGTATTTGGTTATCGTCAAGATATTTAGCTATTTTAGTATATCCATAGCCTTTTAAATATAAATTATATATTTTTTTGACTATTAAACTAGCTATAGGGTCTATTTCTAATTTATTATTATCTTTTTTAGATACAATATATCCATATGAAGCAAAGGGTGAAATATATTCTCCTTTTATCATTTTTATTCTAAAAGCACTTCTTATATTATTTGATACATCCTCTAGAAACCATTCATTGACTAATCCATTGATTTGTCTTGATTTTTTATTACCTATGTTATATGTATCTGTATTATCAGATAGTCCTATAAAACGGATATTCCATTCTATAAATTTATTATGAAGATACTTTTCTACTAGTTCCATATCTCTTGTGAAACGAGATTGACTTTTACAAAGAACAATATCTAGTTTATGATTTTCACAGTCTTTAATTAATCTTTCAAACTCTGGTCTATATGTTCCTGCTCCGGATAAATCTTCATCACAGTATTCGTCTATTAATATTAAGTCATTATTTTTATTAATATAATCTATTAGCATATTTCTCTGATTTTTAATTGATTCACTATTATTATCTTTCTTATTTTTATCCTCTTCAGAGAGTCTTAAATATATACCTACTCTATTCATTATAGCCTTCTAATATAGTTATAATATTATATAGTTTTTGATTAATAATTTCTTTTAATTCATTATCTTTATGATTAATTATTTCTATTATATTATAATTTATCATATTTCACCTCTTACTAATTATATTATTTATTTTTTTATGGTATACTTATACTAGGTGATAAAATGGTAATTAATCAAAGTAATTTTCCTACATATAAAATTATGATTGCTTTTTCAGTAATAGTGGGAATTCTGTATATATATAACTTTTTAAGAAAAGAAAAAATTCCTAAGAAGGAATTGATTATATTTTTTATATTATTCTTTATTATATCGATACTTAGTGGGAAACTATATACTTATATAGTGGTTGGTTTTAAAGGTAATTATTTTAAAACAGGATTATCAGCATATGGGGGATTAATTGGAGTATTAATTGCTTCAATCGTATATGAGTGTTTATATCCTAGAAAAGGTATTGTTATTAAGTATACTGCTTTATCATTACCTTTGATTTATACTTTTACTAAGATAGGTTGTACCTTTGCTGGATGTTGTTATGGTATTCCTTATGATGGTCCACTTGCTATTACTTATCCTCATGTATCTTCGGAGTCACTATTTCCTATTCAGTTATTAGAAGTATTAGTATTTATAATAATGTTTATGATATGTAATAGTAATAGGGATAAAAAAAATATTGCTTATATAACTTTAGTTTCTATAGCAATATGTAAATTTTTATTAGATTATTTAAGAAGTAGTCATATTGGTGTAATATTATCACCAAATCAGATATTTAGTATTATACTTTTATTAATTACTATTATTGTGTATTTAATAAAGAGAAAAAAATGAGAGAAATCTCATTTTTATTATTAGCAGCCTCCTCCACCCTTCGATGATCTAGTACCAGTAGCAGTTATTGTTGTATTTCCTCTTACGTAGTAAATGTATATTGTAGAAGATGTACTATTGCTATTAACATTTGGGTATCTAAAACGATTTTCTGTCGCCGTTGTGCTTGTAGTGGAACTATATGCTGTTCCACCCACATTAACAGTAATTCCACTAGAACTAGTTGGTACATAATAATAATAGCTATTATCATCATTTTTAGCATTTAATGTTCCTTGATAAGTACAGCCTCTATTTACTTTCCCATTTGAGAATGTTTGCATATACTCATTACCTGTTAAACTAACTGTATATTGCCATGTATATGATGTCCCATTGTCACTTGTAGCACCATATTCAGCTATTTCTGAACTAGATCTACCATAGCCATCATTATTTATTCCATATACTTTAAAGTAATAATTTCCACTCTCTAATCCTGTGAAAGTATAATTTTTACTGGTACCAGCATCTTGGGGATCAGAATCTGTATTTGTACTTGTATTATGTGCGATAACATAGTATCTTTCCACTCCTGATTCTGGAGTAGTACTATCCCAACTTATGTTTACTTTGCCAATTTTTGTTTCACTGATAGTACAACTGCTAGCATCAGCAATTGTGGCTACTACATTGCTTATTCTTGGAGGAATAGTATCTTCTAATTCTACTTCATCAACTAATAATGTTATATTTCCACAATTAACTGTTCCTTCATTATAGTTTAAATCAATAGATACTTGAAAGCTACTATTGGCATATACGGCATTAGCTACTCTGGCTACATAAAATGTATATGTTTGTTCTTCTCCAGCTGCAATAGTAAAATTTCCTAATGGTGTAGTACCATCTTGTCCTACCAATTGAAAATGTGTTGGATCAGAAATACTCAAGGTGAATGTTCTTGATGATTGATATGAATTTATGACACTAACTGTAAATGTTGCAAGATCTTTATTTTGGCTTTCTCTTAAATCACCAGTTGCCCCATCGGGAAGTGTACCTAAAAGGCTACCATGTGGTTGTTCTTCCAGTTCCGTATCCATATCTCCGATAACGGTATATGTATCATCTACTGCAGGAGCAAAGTCCATATATATTTGAAAAGTTATAGATTCTCCGGCAGGAATAGTATCTCCTAATTGTGGACCATCTTCTGCTAAGTGAACAGTTAAACCTTCTTCTACTGGTATGCCTTGTGAGTTCTGAATGACAGGCCTGAAATTAGCTAAGTTAAAGCCATAATCATAATACGTATCATTATCAATTGTAACTTCGAAAACGGCTCTGTAATCACTGTGAGTAGTTCCTTCTTCTTTGGCATATGTTAAATTAAAATCAATACTATTACCATCTTCTGAAACTGCTGGATTAGCTGAAGCACTATAAGATGATGATGTTACAAATGTTACATTTGTTATACTTACTACTCCTTGATTATTTTCAAATGTAACATTACCTACTACGTTTAATCTTTGGCCATATACAGCATAGCCAATTGAAATAAATGATAAGACTACTGCTAACAATATAGAAACACCCATATTTATTTTAACAGTCTCCTTATCATTTCTCATTTTATTATTAACCTTCATCTTTATCAGTCCTTTTATAATCTCTAAGGTTGTATATCCATGCTACATCATCATTGATAATAACGAAAGTACTTTCATCTTTTTTCTTATTTTGATAGTAATTTATAGGCATTCTTACTTCGTTATAAACATCTAGTAATTCCTCAAATTTATCTACCTCTATTTTTTTATAGTCTTTAATGTTTGGAGAATTTTTAACATTAGCTATAATGCTATCATAGTTTTTTAATATTTTATCTAATTCTAATATATAAGGATGCATTTTTTTAAATTTTTTGTCATATCTTGCTGTATTAATTATACCAAATACAGATGTAAGTAATAGAATTATACCAGTAATTTTAAATACTAAAAATGTTAATCCATCACTTTTTTCTTTCAATGTTATAATATTTTTATTATTATTTGTCTCCTTATTAATTGATACATCTATAGCTTGTTCAAGTAATGGTATAGATATACTAATTTCAGAATTAACATCTATAGGATGATCTATTTTTTCAAACTCAGCTGTATTTGTTACTCGCATAATAATTTTAAGTTCACCATTAGTATCTAGTCCATATTCTTTTTTAAATTGATTTAAAATACTATTATATTTTGCATAGTTAACTTTAACATTATCAGATATAGTAACATTAGTATTATCCTTTAAATCCATTGTCTTTTCTTCGGATAAATCATATTCTTTATTCCAGTAATATCCCGAAGAATTCTTTTTGTTTGCTTGAACTAAAGCTACATATTTATATTTTATATGACTATTAAATGGTATGCTATACTTTATATCATAATTAAAGTCAGCATCAATATAATCAATTAAACTAGCTATATACGTTCTATTTTCTCCTAGATATGGAGTATCGAAGAACTTATTTTCTTTTAAATATACTTTATAACTGATAGCATTATTTTCTTCATAATTAATATTGACTGTGACTTGATCATTAATTCCTAATATTATAAGTATTATTCCAATAATGAAAAAGAAAGGAAATAAAAATTGAAGAAATTTATTAAATTTATAATTTTTCATTTTTACTCCTTTCTAAAATATTCATTGATTAATACTGTAGGATATCCTATATATTTTATTATATAGTCCACTTTTCCTAAGATATTTTTTTCTCTTGGATGAAATATATCCTCAGTGTTATTATTATCTCCTTTAGTAGTAAAGTAATACTCCTCACCTTGGTGCCATATTTTTGTAATTCTATGAGTGACGACTACATTGCTTGATTGAAAAACTAAAACATCACCAACTTTCAAATCTTTGACATTAATCTTCTCATATACTACGGCGTCTCCACGTCTATATGTTGGCGACATAGAGTTAGTAGCTATAGCAATCATTTTATATTTAAATATTCCAGAAACTAATATAACTATAAATATAAAAAAGATGATCAAAGGAATAGTAAAAATTATTTGATTACTTTTCTTTATAGTTTCTTTATCCTTTTCATATCTTATAACAGCTTTATTAAGACTTTTATAGATAAGAAATGGAAAGATTATATTAATTACCGAATAAATGTAATTACCCAAATCAGGTACTATTGGTAGTAAATACATATATAAGTTGATTACCAATTTATATAGTACGCTTGGTAAAATAGTTATTTTGTTTGTCATATAAGTGCAAAGTAACTCTTTGGCTATGACCGGGAATATTATGGTACTTAGAAAGATAAATTTATCTTCAGTGGTTGATAATACTCCTAAATTTAATTCTATAAACACGTTTAGGATAATGCTTAAGATAGTAAAAATAACAATTATTTTTTTATTATTAACACTATTTTTGATTACCAGATATCTTACAAATTCTAATTCTATATTAAATAACACAATCGGAAAGATATTCTTTAAAAGTGTAATAATGTTACTAGTAAAATAACCTCTATTGAATCCTAAAATAATACCAAGACTATATATAATTAGCATATAAGTCATTAATGAAGCTGTAACAATTCTAGCCCCGTTTGCTTTTAGATAGTTAGTTCTTTTTTTGTATCCAAAAAAGAATAACAGTATAAATAGCATAAAAGACAACACTACTATCGCAGATACAATTTTTAAGTAACTGGGTATTCTATTTATATAGTAAGTAAGTATTACTAAGTACATTAATAATATAGCTTCACTAATATAAATAATTCTAGTGTTTGCTTTCATATTATCCCCTTTTTTAAATTGTAATTATTATGCTGTTTTTTGAACGTAATCAAATGACACTGATAGATTTACATTTACAGCATTTGCAGTAGGTAATTCACTACTTGTTTCTGGTTGAACGTATTCTACTCTTACTTTTACAGGTACAGTATTATTTGGTGAAATATGTGATAAATCAATGTTTAAACTAGTATTACTAGCTGAATATTCTGTACCATTATACCATACTCTGTATTTAACATATGTTTGACTTGGTGCAGTCATATTTATTGCTTTTAGAGTAGCATCAAAAGTACCATCATTAATGATAGGAACTGTAAATTCAGCAAATTCTCCAGGTGCATTTAATGTTGCAGAATAAGTAATTGAAGTTTCTCCTAAAGTTTTAGTAACTGTTTGACTTCCTGTAGTTTCTACGAAGTTAGCTGGTGTTGTGTCAAAATGAACACTCCATTTACTTTGTCCGAATGTAGTAGTACCATTTATTGTAAGGTTAGTTGCATATGTTGCAAAACCTACTGACATAAATAGTATTGCGAATGACAAAACTCCTATAATAATTAATTGCGTATTTTTTTTCTTTTCCATTTTTATTTCCACCTTTCTTTATTTTTATACATAGATTATTATAGCATTATTTTTAAATGTATGCAATATTTTTTTTGTGTGTCTATAATTTATTCAAGCAACTCTTTGCCTCATACCACCAGATAATTCTTTAGGATATTTATATATAAAATCTTTTAATCCATATGTATTTAAGAGGTTTATAACGTATTCCTTATCCTCTTTTTTTATTTTACCTTTTATTTTAAGTCCTAATAGAGAGTTATCTAGAATATTTAGCCATGGGAACAAGGAATCTTCTTGTAGCATATAGCCTAACTGAATATTCTTATTTTTAAATGTTATACTTCCTGATGTTTTATTTGATATATTTGCTAATATAGATAGTATTGTGCTTTTACCACAGCCTGATGGTCCTATTATTGCTAAGTATTCTCCTTTTCTTAAGGAAAATGTTATATCTTTTAAAGCTATTATTTCTTCATTTAAATTATGATAGTTCTTGCTTAAGTTTTTAACCTCAATAATGTTATTCATAACTATCAAAATATTTAGTATATATTAATTTATCATAATCTACATAATCAGTTAGTTCCCCTGATGCAATAATTATTTCTTGGATATGTTTCCATTCATCTTTATTAATAGAAATATCTTTTTTCCAAGATTCACCATTTTTATATCTTTCAACTATTTTAATCATATCATTAAGTGATGTATCTGGAAAGTAATCCATTATACACTTAGCTATATCTTCATTAGAATTATTATATACATAATTTAATGATTTATTTATGGCTTTTGCAAATCCTTTAATTATATTTTCATTATTTTTAATATAACTTTTTTTGGCATTAAATGCTGTATATGGAACTGTTCCTCCTAATTCTCCAATATAAGCTACTACATAGCCTAAACCTTCTTTTTCCACATTTGTGGCATTAGGTTCAAATAAGGTTACGTAATCCCCTATTCCTGATATGAATGTTCCTTCCATTGCAGGGAATGCTATGGATGTATCAATATTTAAATCTTTTTTAGGATCTATTCCATGTTCTCTTAATGCCCATTCAAAAGTCATTTCGGGCATACCTCCTACTCTTCCTCCGATAACTTTTGTTCCTTTTAACATATCTAAATTAAAATTATCAATCTTCTTTCTTGATACTAGGAAGCTTCCATCCTTTTGTGTAAGCCCTGCAAATGTCATAACATAATCTTCTTCTCCTCCATTATAGACATAAATAGTAGCTTCTGTTCCAGAAAATCCTATTTCAACGTCTCCTGATAAGACAGATGCCATAACATTGTCTGCTCCACTTGTTAAGATAAATTTAACATTTAAACCTTCTTCTTTGAAATAACCTAACTTATCAGCTAAATACATCGGTGCATAAAAAACACTATGTGCTACTTCTCCTACTCTTATTTCTTTTAATTCACTATTTTTTTCATCTTTCTTTATTAAAAATATAGAAATACTTGCTAATAAGATAATAAAAATTATTCCTAAAAGTATTCTTTTCATCTTTTTCCTCCATTCATAAATAGTATATTCTATAATTATCTATTACGTTATTATATATAACTATTAAAAAAGAATAATAGGTTTTCTATTATTCTAATTCAAACATTCCTGTATATAGTTTATAGTATCTTCCTTCCTGTTTCATTAGTTCAGAGTGTTCTCCTCTTTCTACTATTTTTCCATGTTCAAGGAGTAATATTGCTTTAGCATTTCTTATCGTAGATAGTCTATGGGCTATAACAAAGACAGTTCTTCCCTCCATTAATTTATCCATACCATCTTGAACTAAGAATTCTGTTCTAGTATCAATAGATGATGTAGCTTCATCTAATACTAGTACTGGAGGATTATTAATTAGTGCTCTTGCTATAGCTAATAATTGTCTTTGTCCTTCAGATAAGTTAGCACCACTACCATCAATTACTGTATCATATCCGTCTGGTAATAATTTTATAAACTCGTCTGCATTAGCTATTTTACATACTTTAACTATTTCTTCATCAGTGGCATCTTTTTTGCCATATCTTATATTATCTTTAATTGTACCTGTAAATAAATATGTATCTTGGAGTACCATGCCTAACGATCTTCTAAGATCATATTTTTTTATGTCTTTTATATTGATGCCGTCGTAAAGTATTTCCCCTTCATTAACATCATAGAATCTATTTAATAGATTAGTAATAGTAGTTTTACCAGCTCCAGTAGAACCTACAAAGGCTATTTTTTGTCCTGGTTTTGCATAGAGACTTATATCATGTAAAATAATATCTTTATCATAAGCAAATGTTACATTATTTATTTCTACTTTACCTTTTAATTCAACGTAATTATATCCATTATCAATAGGTACTTTCCATGCCCAATGATTAGTTTCTTTTTTACTTTCTAAAATGTTTCCATCTTTATCTTTCGTGATATTTACTAATGTTACTTTGCCGTCATCTACTTCTTCCTTATTATCCATAAGTTCAAATATTCGAGAAGCTCCAGCTAAGGACATAATAACGGTATTTACTTGGCTAGATATCTCTCCAATAGGATGATGTAAGGCTTTAGATAATGTTAAGAATCCTATTAGTGTACCTAATGATATTTTAATATTAAACTTAAGGATTAAGATACTGCCAATTATGGCTATAAAAACATATTCTATATTACCTAAGCTATGTATTAAAGGCATTAATATACTAGCATATTTATTGGCTTTAAACATGTTTTTTTCTAATTCATTATTTAATTTATCAAAATCATTTTTTGATTCACTCTCATGGGTAAAAACTTTTATTACTTTACTTCCACTTATCATTTCCTCGATGAAGCCGTTTACTTTACCTATGGATTCTTGTTGATTTAAGAAATATTTAGAACTTCTTTTTGTAACATACTTTGTTAATAAGATAATGATGGTTCCTCCAACTAAAGTAAACAGTGTTAATGGTAGTGATAATACTATCATTGTTACAAATATAGATACTAAAGTAATAATACATGATAAGAAACCTGGTAAGGCATTAGCTATTAATTGATTTAATGTATCTGTATCATTAGTATATCTTGACATAATATCTCCATGACTATTGGTATCAAAAAATTTTACTTCTAGATATTGCATTTTCTTAAACATATCACAGCGAATATCTCTAATGACTTTTTCTGCTACTATTTCCATGGTTCTATTATAGAAATACGATGAAAACAAGGCTACAATATATATAATAGCGATTATAGATAAAAAATTAAGTAATGGTTTGAAACTAGGGTTTGTAGTTCCTAATAATGGTATTATATAATTATCAATGACTCTTTTTAGAAATACTGATGATAGCATAGATGTTACTGAATTTATTATTATACATATTAATACCAAAATAAGACTTAATTTATATGGAGAGAAATACTTAAAAAGTCTTTTGATAGTATTTTTATCTATTTTAGGCTTTTTCATTAGTATCACTTCCTTTTGTTTGTGATTTATATATTTCTTTATATATTTTATTTTTCTTAAGTAAATTTTCATGTGTATCAAAAGCATCTAATTTACCATTATCCAAGACGATTATTCTATTAGCATCCATAACACTAGATACTCTTGCAGATATAATTATTTTAGTAGTATTAGGAATACTTTTTTTAAATGTTTCTCTAATTAATTTATCAGTCTTTGTATCAACAGCACTTGTTGAATCGTCTAATATTAGTATTTTAGGTTTTTTAATTAAGGCTCTTGCGATACATAATCTTTGTCTTTGACCTCCTGATACATTAGTTCCTCCTTGCTCGATATGGTAATCATATTTTTCTGGTAATGATTCAACAAAATCATCAATATGTGCCATTTTACATACTTCTTTTATTTCTTCTAATGAAGCATTTTTATTTCCCCAACGAATATTATCAGTAATAGTTCCAGAAAATAATGTATTTTTTTGTAAGACACATGATACGTTATCTCTAAGTACTTTTAAATCATATTCTTTAACATTATGATTCCCTACTATTACTTCTCCTTCTGTTACATCATATAGTCTAGGTATTAAATTAACAAAAGTACTTTTTCCTGATCCTGTGCCTCCAATAATACCTATTGTTTCTCCAGAATCAATTTTTAAATCTATATCTTTTAATACTTCTTTATCTGGATTACTTATATAACTAAATCCAACATGTTTAAATTCTATGCTACCATCATCTAATTTTTTAATCGGATTATCAGGACTTGTTATGTTAGATTCTTCAGATAAGACTTCTACTATTCTTTCAGCTGATGCTCTTGATATAGTTAACATTACTAAGACCATAGATAAAATCATCATACTAAATAATATTTGAGTAGTATAAGTAAATAAAGTCATCAAGTTACCTGTAGTTAATGCTGTCATATTAGAATTTACTATTATTTTGGCTCCAAACCATCCTATGAAAAGAATAGATACATATATAGCACCTTGTAATAGTGGGCTATTTAATGCTAATATTTTTTCTGCTTTAATAAAATTATCTCTAATATCATCTGATGCTGTATTAAATTTATGTATTTCTTCTTTTTCTAAATTATAAGATTTTATTACTCTTATGGCATTGACATTTTCTTTAGTAACATTGTTTAAATCATCATACTTTTTAAATGTTTTAGTCATTATTGGATGAACAGCTTTAATTATTAATACTAAGCCTGTTGCTAGGAATGGAATTGTTATTAAGAATATTAAAGATAATTTCTTATTTATTCTTAGTGCCATAAATAAAGAGAAAATCATCATTAATGGACTTCTTATTGCCATTCTAGTCAATACTTGGAATGCTCTTTGGACATATCCAACATCTGTTGTTAATCTTGTTATCAAACTTGATGTTTTAAATTTATCGGTATTAGAAAATGAAAAATCTTGTATTTTATAATATAAGTCTTTTCTTAAATTCTTAGCAAAACCAGAAGAAGCTTTAGCAGATGTAATACCAGCACTTATTCCAAAGAATAAGGCTAAGAAAGACATTAATACCAAGATAATACCATATTTATAGATATTGTCCATATTTTGTATATATACACCTTTATCTATTAAATCAGCCATTGTTTTTGGAATTAATACTTCCATTACTACTTCCCCCATAACAAGAAGTGGTGTTAATATGGCATAAATTTTATATTCACGAATACTTTTTGCTAATTTTTTAATCATCTTTTTTTCACTTCCTTCGCATATTCTATATTATACCATTTTATAAAAAAAAGTACTAGGACTTTCTTATTAAAAAACACTTGTTAACCCATGGTTAAAGTGTATTGACATGATATTTTTATTTAATTATAATTACAAAAGAGTATTTAAGTAGTTAGTGTCTACCTCAGTTCTATTTCATATAGAAAGGGGGTGATAGAATTGAAAAGACGGGAATATCATATTCTTGTTTTGAAATACATTACTATCATTTTATCACTCTTATTAGTAATAATAATAGTAATAAAAAAATGACACTAGTATATCTTTATAAGACATACTAATGTCTACACCTTTTTGAGGTAGACATTCAATTGCTTGAATGCTCTCTTTTTTTATTATATGTGAGTTACCTCACTTACATACATTATATAATAGGAAGCTCATTATTTCAAGTAGATTTATTTAAAATAATTCCTATTTTATAGATTTTAGTGTATAATTATAGTGTGGTGATACAAGATGGAATTAAAAGAAAAAGGTTATATTGAATATAATGATATTAAAATTAATGATTTAGAAAAAGGAGAATTATATATTGATATTGATGATAAACATTTAAACCCTTATGGGATGGTGCATGGTGGAGTTTTATATACTTTAGCAGATACTGCTATGGGTGTTAGTTTAACTGATATTGGATATTTTACTACTATTAACTCTAATATTAATTTTATTAAAGCATGTAAAGGTGGTAGAATTAATACTAAAGTTGAAAGACTTAAAGTTACTAAGAATATGGCTTTTTTAAATTGTTATATATATGATAATGATGATAATTTAATATCAGAAGTAAGTGGAACATATTATTTATACAAAGAGAAATAATGGAGGAAATATGGGAATAGTAAATGAATATATTAATAAAATAGTTAATAAAATAAGTGATATTAAATACGATAAAGAAAAACCTTGGTTAAGATATTATGATAGAATGCCAGAACACTTGGATTATTATAATGGTTCTATGTATGATATTTTAGAGGATACTAAAGATAAGTATCCTAATTATATAGCGTTAGAGTATTTTGATACTAAGTATACTTATCGTGAACTATTAAATAAGATTGATAAAGTAGCTATAGCTTTAAAAGAATTAAATGTTATGGAAAACGAATGTGTCACAATATGTATGCCCAATATTCCTGAAGCTATATTTATTATATATGCTATTAATAAAATTGGAGCTATATGTAATGTTATACATCCATTAAATAAATTTGATGAAATTAAAAAATGTGTTGATGAGACTAATTCTACGATTATGTTTACTACTGATGTTACTTATAATACTATCAAGGATTTAAAGATTAAGAATTTAGTGGTATGTGAAGTAAGTAATAGTATGAATGGTTTGTTAGGATCTCTTTATAATATTAAGAATAAAGGTAATATGAAGTATGAATCTAATGTTATTAGATGGAATACTTTTATGAAATATGGTAATAATATTGTTAATACACATGTAAATAGAGGCCAAGATAGTCCAGCTGTTATTATTTATAGTGGTGGTACTACTGGTAAATCTAAAGGTATTGTATTATCTAACTTGTGTTTTAATTCTATTTCTCGTCAATGTGAAGTAGTTTGTAGAGAGGCTAGAGCTGGTAATTCTATTTTATCAGCATTACCTATATTTCATGGATTTGGATTATGTGTATGTATTCATGTACCTTTATCTATTGGGTTAAAATGCATATTAGTACCTAAAATTAATACTTCTAAAATCAATAAATTAATTCGTGATAAGAAGCCTAATTTGTTACCTGTTATACCTAGTTTATTAAATATTATTACA
>CAZZAK010000007.1:0-24772 GCA_964652515.1 uncultured Clostridium sp.
ATTAAATATTCTCTTTCTATCTTATTAGATATTAATGATAAAATAATAATAATATAATATATAATAAAAATATAATCTTCTATTTTAGTTTCCCTAATTCTATCGTAATTATTCATATTTAATTATATGTAATAACTTAATTAAATATATAGAACTAAAACTACCTATAAAATCAATTATAATATCAATATATCCAAAACTTCTACCAGGTACAAATAATTGATGACATTCATCTAATATAGCAATAATTAAACAGAATAAAGATATATATAATATTTTCTTCCTATTAAAGGCATTAAAACAATTAACAGTAAATATCCCTAATATAAAATATTCAATAAAATGAGCTAATTTTCTCACTATCAAAGTAACTAAATATTTATTATTTATATGAAATAAATTCATAATAAAAGTAACAAATACTCCACTCTCTCTAGTTGATTCAGTAGCATTATGAGAAGACATATAATATATAAAATATAGCCATAAAATAAGTAATACTAAACTAACTATCTTTTTCATCTAAACTAATCCTATCAATAACTTCTTCATTATACTTATCTTTATATTTATCAATATCAATATCAATACTAACACCCTTAATACCCTCATTAACATTCTTACCTTTAATAGAAGTCTTTATTCTAGCATTATTCATATACCATGCATATTCTATATCTAAATGTCCTATATCAATAGCTTGATAATCATTATTACATAATCTATAACTAAGTATACTAGCCGTAGGTCCTAAAGCAATTAAAATCAAATCATCATGATTAGCATTTTTTATAACACTATCATATATCCTATCAATAACAAAATATGCATCATGACTAGGACATATAATTCTTTTGATATAATTAGCGTTATCAAGTAAATCACTACCAACTCCCCAATAAGAATTTTCTCCTTCAAGTAATATAATATTTCTCTTATCCCATACTTTTTTAAACAGAGAAAAGTTCTTAATATGTAATTTCTTATTTTTATAATCCATATAAGGTCTAGTAATCATAGCGTCAGAATATACTCTATTTTTATCTAGAAACTTACTAACTTTATCATAATACTTACATATAAAATAATTCCAATAATATTTACCTACTAAATTATATCCAGAAACATGATTTAAAGTATGCGGTATTCCTATTAATAATTTAGGATTATTACTATTAATAACTTCAAATAAATCATGAGATAATTCTTCTGAATCATTTTGAAAAGAATTTTGTTTAACCATCATCATCCATTTAAATTCTCCATCACCATATCTAGTTAAAGAGCACCTGTCATTTATTATTCTATTAATAGTCTCCTCGTCACTTAGTATTTTATACTTTTTCTTACGATATTTTCTTACTTTAATACTACTAGTAATAAATAACCATAAATTAAATTTATTTTCCATATCTTCACCACTCTACAATATAATCATATCTTTTTTAAAAATTAAAGTCAATAAAAGAAGAACTATTTAGTTCTTCCCATATTATCTTTTTTAGCTCTCGCATGAGGTATCATAATAGATAAACAATATATCTTTTTGTTCTTATTAACATACTTAATATATTTAGTATAATTACGATAAGCAAATTCATAATCACTAGTACTGTCTGGTAATTTTTTATCTTTTTCTACTTCTTTATAATTTAAAAACACTACCATTCTTCTAGCTGCTAACCATTCATAAGCTTGCTCAGAAAGATTATGCATAACAAAATAATTATCATCACTGATAGGTACAAAAGTATCATGCATACTAGTATCCATACAAAAAATATTAGGATATATTATTTTTAAACCGCCTTCATATACTTGTACTTTTTTAGATACTCTTTCATTATATAATTCCCCATTATATGAAACATAATCCTGTGATATTATAATTCCACCACTATCAGTAGTATTAAATATTGTAGTGTTATTATTTGATCCCACTTCAATAGCCCTACTAATATCAAAACCATTCTCTTCTAATATATTTCTTAATTCTTGTCCAATTTCCCAATATATGTCTTTCATATTTACCTCTAACTAGTACTAATATATCACAAAGATAATGTCAAGTCAAATCAGAAAAAGGAAGAAATATTCTTCCTAATTCTCTGCTTCATTTAACATGTTAGTAATAAATATACCATATCCTTTTTCTGTATCATCTACTAAAACATAATTAACAGCTCCAATAATATATTCTCCTTGAATTATAGGACTACCACTCATACCTTGTACTATACCACCAGTTTTATCTAAAAGTCTTGAATCAGTAATTTCAAATAATATATTCTTAGTATCATTATTTTCATTTATTCTTAATATTTTAATATCATATTCATGAGGTTCATCACCAGATGTTACAGTTAATATCTTAGCATCCCCTAAATGAATATTTTCTGGTAATGCAACTTTATATAATTTATTATTATCTATATCATGAGTATAAGTACCAAAAATACCATAACTAGTATTTTCATAAACCTTACCATAGGTATCCAACGAATTACTTCTGGCATTCTTTTCTCCTGGATTACCATCATGAGATTTAGTTATACCTGTTACGGCTGAATAATAAATAGTACCATCTGTTATATCAAACTTGCTTTTAGTAGTCTTCTCTAGTATTTCATGACCTAGGGCTCCAAATAATTTAGTTTCAGGATCAATAAAAGTTAATGTTCCAACTCCTTTAACATTATCTTTAACATATAATCCTGTTTTATACCCAGAATTAGTATAAGGAAGATTAACTTTAACACTATATTCCTTGCCATTTCTAATATAAGTAATATCTACATTACCATCATTTAAATTATCTAGTATATTTTGCATATCATATATAGTTTTAGTTAAAGTACCATTAATACTTTTTATCTTATCACCAAGTTGTAAAGGACTATTATTTAAAATATTAAAATTATCCACATCATAACTACCAATTACTATAACATAGTCACTATTTAAATTAATACCAATATTCTTACCAGATGCTATTATTTTAGAAGAATATCCTGAAATAGTAGATATAAAAAGAAAATATGAAATGAAGAAGAAAGAAAAAAGTTTTTTCATAGTCTCACAACTCCTTTAAGACTACATTCTTATTATTCTCTTTTCACATTTCATTATAAGTTCCAATTAAAGCCATACTATATTTCATTAACTGGAAAATTTTGTTATTTTAAAAAAACAGTTAACACATTGCTATTTATTATACTAATTTTAGTAATAAAAAAATAAACACTCACACATAAGTAAGTGTCATTAACAAAATTCAAGA
This sequence comes from uncultured Clostridium sp., assembly GCA_964652515.1. GTDB lineage: Bacteria > Bacillota_I > Bacilli_A > RF39 > UBA660 > CAG-914. The sequence continues at coordinate 3,281 of CAZZAK010000007.1, forward strand.
GTGACATTCACTTACAAAATTGAATGTTCCTCTTTTTATTATATGCAAGATCTTCTCTTACATACTCATAATATCATAGATGTTATTTTTATTCAATATATTGTAGTATAAAATAAGAATAATTACATATTCTTAATTATGAATAATATAAAATATGCGTTAATATCATCTTTATTAGCAGGATTATCTACAACGATAGGAACAATACCAATATTCTTTAAAGTTAAAAATCAAGAAAAAATAATATCCTCTTCCTGTGCTTTTGCTAGTGGAATAATTTTATCAATATCTATATTTGATCTATTACCAGAAAGTATAAAATATTTTAATTTAAATAATAATTTTTTAACTACCATCTCTTATTCATTATTATTTATTATACTAGGTATTATTATATCTATGATATTAGATAATTATGTAGAAAAAAAGAATAATAAAAATAATTTATATAAAGTAGGAATTCTTTCTATGATAGTATTAATGCTTCATAATATACCTGAAGGTATGGTTACATTTATCATATCATCTAAAAATATAAAACTAGGATTACCCATTTCTTTAGCTATAGCACTTCATAATATACCTGAAGGTATTTCTATATCTATTCCTATTTATTATTCTACTAAAAGCAAATTAAAGGCTATATTCTATACATTAATATCATCACTATCTGAACCATTTGGAGCTATAATTACATATTTATTTTTAAAAAATATTATTAGCAATACTTTATTAGGAGTATTATTCTCCTTGATTGGAGGTATTATGTTACAAATATCTACTTATGAATTATTACCTTCATCCTTAGTATATGGCAAAAAAAGATATTCATACTATTACTTTTTTATAGGAATAATTCTAATGTTAATTATATTATTATTTTTCTAATATAAATATATTTTATAAAAGTTATAAAAAATTAGTATTTTACATATCTAATTATTTAATCTTATAATGTAAGTGAGAAGAAATAATAGGCCTATCTCTCTCACTTTTAGGAGGTTAAATGAAAGTATTTAAAATTGCCCTTACCGGAGGCCCATGTGCCGGTAAAAGTACTATGTATCATAGAATACAAAAAGAATTAAAGGAGAATAACTACAAAGTATTATTAGTAGATGAAACAGCAAGGCAATTAATATTAAAAGGAATAATTCCAAACAATGATGATTATGAAGCATTAAAAAGATTTCAAAATATTGTATATTATTATCAAAAAACCCAAGAAAGATGTGCTTATGATGCTTTATATTATAATCAAGATGAAGAAATATGTATAATATTATGTGATAGAGGTCTACTAGATAATAAGGCATATTTAAACGATTATAAAGACTTTGATGAAATAGTAAGAAAAAATAATGATAAAGAAATAGAAGTATTAGATAGTTATGATTTAATATTATATTTAACATCACTTGCTATATCAAAACCAAACCTATATGGAAAAGATAAAGAAAGATATGAATCAAAAGAATATGCAGCAATTTTAGATAGTAAAACAAAGAAAGCCTGGATTGGACACCATAATTTAAAAACAATTGATACTGAAGATGAAATAGATACAGAATTTAGAAATATAATGAATATTATATATGATCTATTACATAAAAATGAATATAAAGAAAATGAAATAGAATATGATATAGAATCAGTTGATACAAGTGTTTATAATGATAATAATTCAAGAAGAATCTATATTAAAGAATATGGATTAATAGATAGAGAAAATGGCAATATATATAAAATATATACAAGAACATATAAAGATAATATATCTATATTACTATCAATAAATGATAGTAATACAAAGCAAATATCCCAAGAAGATTATGAGAAAATTAAAGAAAAATCTAATACATTATATAAACTCGAATATGAAGAACTATCTTTTATAGAATTTAATCAAATATATAAATTAAGAATATCAAACGAAGGAATTAAATTATATATAAAAGAAACTGATAAACAGTTAATACCAGAAAATATAGAAATAAAAAAAGAATCAAAAAAGAAAGAATTGCAAAAGCAATAATTTATGATAAAATATAGGTGAATGAGGTAAATATGGGAATATATAATAGTAATTGTGATTTTAATAAATATAAAATGTTCTATGCTGTATCCGAATATAAAAGTTTTTCAAAAGCAGCAGAAATTCTTCATATATCACAACCAGCTATAAGTTATGCCATCAAAGAATTAGAACGTGAACTAGATACTACTCTTTTTATAAGAGAAAAGAAAACAATAAGACTAACTCCAGAAGGAGAAGACTTAATGTTTTATACAGAGAAAATATTTAGTAATATTTTAATGGCTGAAAGAGCTATGAAAGAACACAAAGAACATAATGAAGACTTATCAGGAGAAATACGTCTCGGTATATACTCACACATATTAACAGCGCTAATACCAAAAATAATATATAAATTTGAAAAAATACATCCAAAAGTAAAATTTCATATCTACTCTACTTCTCAACCAGAAATGATTGAAAAATTAAAAAAAAGAGAATTGGATATGTTAATAATGCAATTTCCAGTATTTATAGATAATACAAACTTTCAGGAAGAAATATTATGTGAATTTGAAACATGTTTCTATAGTGGCAAATCTATATACGATAAATATATGAGTGATAAAACAATTGAATATCCATTAATGTTACCTATGCGAGGTTTTAGTGATATAGATACATTAGAAGAAAAACTTAAAAATAATAATATTAAATTAATAAAAAAATATCGTATTTATACTCATGAATTAACTAAGGCAATGGCCTTAGATAATATTGCCATTGGCTGGGGAATAAAAAAGTTAATAGAAAAAGAATTAAAAAATAAAGAATTATATATAATACCATTCGATATAAAATCTCCAACATGTAAAATAAGTGTTACATATGATACTAATTACATGAATAAAGCATCCATAGAATTTTTAAAATTTTTATTCAAAAATACAGAAAAGAGACAATAAAGTCTCTTTTCTAATTATCTTTTTCTATTTTCTGATTCAAAAAATTGAAATATGCTCCTTTTTACAGCATTTATATACATACCAGCAAACCTATTAATATCTTTATCAAAGGATTCAATTTTATTAAGTAATAAATTTAATTGTTCATTTGAAAAGTGTTTAAATGAAGAAATTGCATAATTAACAGCGACGTCAATCATATCAAAAGATACTATCATTTTAGCATAATTAACAATACCATTATAAGCAATATCAACCATTATTTCATCGAATTGAGCATCAAAGTTAACTTTTCCATTATTACTCATATGTTATCCCCCACATGGCATAATATTATAGATTAATACCGTTAAAAAGTCAACTTCTATTCACTAAAATACTTGTTCAATGCCTTAAATATTCTCTTCATGATCTTTCTAGATAATTTTACAAAATCTTTAGACGTGTTATTAATACCATCAGTAAATTTACTAGAATATTTTTTATCAACTATATAATAATCCATTATATCAATATCTTTATTGTCTCTTACATCTTTCTCAAATTCTAACATTTTCTCCTTAGTTAATATTGTCTTTCCATGTAATGTATACTCATAATATCCACTTTCTGATATTATATAAACTGAAGAAAATATAATAAATAAAAGTATAATAACATAATATAGTTTAGACTTTTTCTTTTTCATATTACCCCTTTATATAAGTATATAAAATATCAGTTAAAGCATTAACAGTATTCATTACTTCATTAATATTATTATCTACTCCCCCCACTTCAATAAGTATTACATTAGGAGATACATCTTGATTATATATACCATTAACATCTTTCCCACTTTTTTTAAGTATTCCTCTAGACAAACCTGGATATAATTTATTAGATATATTATTGATACTATTTATAACAGCTAAATTTTTTTCATAATTATTATGTTCTAAACCCACTACAAAAAGAATTCTAGCATAATCTTTATTATTAATTTTAATCGTAGTTATATCCTTACCTACTGAATCCCTATGTATATCAATAAAATATTTTAAACTTGAATAAGTATTCTTTTTATCTAAAAGAAACATCCTACTAGCATAATAAGAATAACTATGATTCCAGTTATTTAAAGTAATAAATTCAGTTATATTAGCATCTTCACAAATAGTAGTAATTCCCTTACTATTTAATTTTTCTCTAAGTAAATATGATGCCATCATCACATTAGGAGTAATCCCATATATTTCTAATCCTTTAGAACTATAATTTTCTAATTGATGAGAATTATAAATATATACTATAGGATTATCTAAATCAATATTATATGGGTCAGTTATATAAGAACTCATCTCTTTTAATTTAGAAATATCATATTCATCAATACTATCATCATTAGAATAATTTTTAGAATATTTACCAATCACTCCATCATTAAGTAAAGTAACTGGTTTACTAATATCAATACGAAGTAAAAAATTAACAGTATTATTAACCATATTAGTTAACTTATATTCATTAGTAAAATTAGCATTACCATTATTAAGTAAAAACTTAATAAATTCTTGATTATTAATATTCTTGTTATTCTTAAATGAATAATAAAAAGTAAAAGAAAATAAAATATAAGTAAGTATTAAAAATAAAAATAATTTGCTTTTTTTCTTTTTTATTCCTAATAATTTCATTTTCTTCATCTAATATCACCTAATACATTATATTAGATTATTATTAAGATATTTGTCGATATAGTATATCATTTAGTGAATTAGCAATTAATAAAGATAATTTCTTAATAATAAAATCTATTTCAGTACTAGTAACAATTAAATTTTCATTAATACTATCTAGTACTTCATTAAATAAATTATATCTTTCTTTTTCATTTAAAGATCCCAAAATACCTGCTATATTATTCATCTCCTCAGAGTCTAATTTCATATCTTTAATTTTATCTTTATAATTACCAAACCTTCTAATGCTAAGCTTAGAAGTATTCATATTATTTTTAATATAAGACAAATGTTTAATCATATAATCAAACGTGTCACGAGCAATAACCGCAGAAGATACTACTGTAGGAATACCTAAAGCTATAACAGGAATACCTATAGTATTCTTACTAATTTCTCTTCTATTATTACCAACTCCAGAACCAGGATGAATACCAGTATCAGTTATTTGAACTATTTTATTAATTCTTTCTATTGAAGAAGAAGCAAGTGCATCTATAGCAATAACAAATTTAGGTTTAACAGTAGATATCAATGAAATAATAATATCAGATGATTCTATACCAGTATTTCCCATTACACCTGGAGAAAAAGAAGCCACATTTCTAATATTAGAAACATTACCAACTTGAGATAAATGTCTAGTAACTTTAATATTATCAATAACTAAAGGTCCTAAACTATCAGCAGTACTCTTTCTATTACCAAGACCAATAATCAAGCATTCATCTAAATCAGAAATATTATTTATCTTTAATAGTTTTTTAATTTCATTACCCAATATTTCCTTACATTTTTCAATATCAGAATTATTATCAATATCATTTAACATAATAGTTATATAATTACCATTAGATTTAACATTAGTAACAGAAATATTACCATATTTAATAGTTTTCCCCTTTAAATTAGGGTCATCTATGATTAAATCAGTTCTTATTTTATACTTTTTCATAACTCACCATATATATTTTTAACAAAATAACAAATTTTATTTGCTTTTTATTATATTTTTTGATAAAATTGTATATGTTATTTGGAAGGAGATGAATTTTATGGCAAACGTTAAAAATGCAGTTAAAAAAATCAAACAAATTGAAAAAACAACTAAAAACCATGAACAATTAAAATCTACAGTAAAAAATTCTATCAAAAATACTGACAAAGCAATCTTAGCAGGAAATATTGAAGATGCTAAAAAATATCTTAAATTAGCAGTAAAAAGCTTAGATAATGCTAAATCAAAAGGATTAGTTCATAAAAATAAAGTTGATAGAATCAAATCACGTTTAACTAAAAAAGTAAATAAATTAGAAAGTAAATAATAAAGACTTAACTCACTAATGAATTAAGTCTTTTTCTTTTATAATATCATTTATTACATAACTAGCAAGTAATAAACCAGCAGTAGAAGGAACAATCATCATACTAGCTAAACTATCTTTTCTAACTGGAGATTCTATGGAAGAAACAACCATTATTTTTTTATTAGTTTTTTTATCTAAAACATATTTTCTAATAATTTTAGCAAGCGGATCATAAGAAGTCTTTCTAATATCACATATTTCTAATTTAGAAGGATCTAATTTATTAGCAGTTCCCATCGAAGATATCAATTTAATATTTTTATCTATACTATAATCTATTAATAGTTTTTTAGCATTAATAGTATCACAACAATCAATAATATAATCAATTCTATAATCATCTAATATAGAAATATTATCTTTATCTAAAAACATATTTAAAGCTATAACATTACATTCAGAATTAATACTTTTAATTCTCTTTTCGCACTCAATAACCTTTTTCATACCAATATTATTCCTATTAGTAATAATTTGCCTATTTAAATTACTATCCTCAATAATATCATAATCCATAATAATTATATTAGATATACCACTCCTGATAAGAGCCTCAACTGTTGTACCTCCTACTCCACCTAAACCCACTACCAAAACATAAGTATTTTTTATTTTATTAAAATTATCTATCCCAACCAAATCAATACATCTCTGAAACATATATTCCTCCATAAAAAAACTAGAAAATAGATAATCGATAGATAAAACCCGCGCGTAACCACACAGGTGGGTAATCACAATCATATAATTAGGATTCTTAACTAAGTTAAGCATTCAACACATATATCATATTAGATTCCCTAAATATATCTTTGTCGGTTTTATATGAAGTTATCATACTTTCTAGTAACTTAATTATATCACATAAAATAAAAATGTACAAGTCTAATGCCCAATAGTATTCTTTTCTTTATCATATTTATATTGAACATATCCCTTTTTAGTATATACAGTAAAATATATAAATCCTGAATCACTTGTTATATTCAAGCTTCTTCTTTCATCCTGATTATTATATTCATATGTAGTATCAATCTTCATTACAAGACGATTGTGTAAATCACTATCCAATATATCTATTTTTTTATTTGCAACAGCTAAAATATATTTATCAATATAATGTAAATAATCATACTCTGTATCAATTATTTTTGAACTCTTATAATCGACAAAATAATACTTATTATTAAGAGATACCAATAAAACATTATCCTTAACAATATAAAAATCATCATATTGATAAACAACTTCCTTATCACTATCAAGTAATTTAAGTCCCCATAAATTATCTTTTTTAACACCAACATAATTACCAACAGAAGAAGAAGAAATATCATCATATATACAAGGAAGAATAATCTTATTATCAATATCAATTATACCTTTTTTTTCTCCATTAGAAACAAGAATACGCTTATTTCCCAGAGAACTATAACTAATATAATCATTATTAATAACTTTACCATTCTTATAATCAAATATAGCTCCCGATCTTGCCCCAGATAAAACAACAATATTATTTTCTAACAAAGACTCTATCCTAGGGCAAACATCCTTACAAGTATATTTAGAATAAGCATTAGAAACTTTTAACTCTGTAGTACAGAGATTACCAGAACAATCATAAAAATATAAATATTTTGTTAAATCTCTACCTTCCCATTTAACTTTATAGTCAATAACCAAAACAAGTAATAAAACAAGAAAAAGATAAATACCAGCAACCCACATTAATTTAAAAATAACATTCTTCTTAATTTTCATACTATTATCTCCTACTAAAATATATCATAACTTTATCATAACATATTTCCAAAAATTCTGTAATATAATTTGAAGAAAATATTAAAATAGCCAATAATATAAATGTTAATACATTAAATAAATTTACATATAAATATTCCCTATATACAAATAAACAAATATAAAATAATAAGAAACAAAATACAAGTAATATTTTTCTAATAGTGGTTAACGGTTTACTAACACTATATAATAATCTTAAAGTAACATATCCAGTAACAGCTACTATTGTAAATCTATAATAATCAAAATCTAGTTTAAAAATATAAGATATCATAATAATAAATAATACATTTAAAAATACACATATACCACTAGGTAGCGCATTACGAAATACCTTCCTAATAAAACCTTTTTTAACAATATTATAATTAGGTTCTAAAGCTAAAAAGAATGAAGGAATGCCAACACATGTAGCACTAATTAAACTAAGTTGTACAGGATAAAAAGGATATTCATGCGAAAGAATTATAGATAAAAAAGAAAGTAAAAAAGAATAAACAGTCTTAATTAAATACATACTAGATACCCTTTCAATATTATTAACCACTCTTCTACCCTCATTTAAAACAGAAGGCAAAACAGAAAAATCAGAATCCGTTAAAACTACCTGAGATACATTTCTAGCAGCACTAACACCTGAAGCTAAAGCAATACCACAATCAGCTTCTTTTAAAGCTAAAATATCATTTACACCATCACCTATCATACCAACAGTATTATTTTCTTTTAAAACCTTAATAATCATTTCCTTTTGAGAAGGAGTAACTCTACCAAATATTTTATTTTTTAAAACTAATTCTTTGAATTCTTGATTACATTCATTAGGTAAATCCAAGCCAGATATATACTTATCATAATCAGATATTTCTAATTGTCTTAATATGTTTGAAACCGTCATAGGATTATCACCAGAAATTACTTTAATAGTAACGCCTTGTTTATCAAAATACTCTAATGTCTCTTTAGCACTATTTCTAACATTATCACGAATAATAATAAATGCAATAACCTTCTTCTTTCTAAAATCGACTAAAGAAATAATACGATATCCTCTAATAACATATTCACTAATTTGAGAATAATTATTAATATCATCATCTTTAATAATATATTCCAAAGCTCCTAATGCATATTCTCCATCACTAAAAGAAACATAAGAATACTTTGTTTTAGAAGAAAATGGTCTCCTTTCAATAACTTTCATTGTTTCTTTTTTATGAAAATAATCATCCATAGCCTTATCAGTAGCATTAACAATTTCTCCTATCATATTAGAAACAATATTATTAATATCATATGACCTATCTATAGGAATAACATCAATAACTTCCAATTCACCAGTCGTAATAGTACCAGTTTTATCCAAGCAAAGTATATCCACACAAGATAAAGTTTCAATACCATTAAGTTTCTGAATAATTACTTTCTTACGAGCTAATTTTATAACACCGGCTGTTAAAGCAATAGAAGTAAGCAAAACAAGGCCTTCAGGAATCATTCCAATAATACCAGCTACACTAGATAATATTGCTCCCCTATAAGACTGACCACTATAAAAATACTGTGTAATAAATAATAAAATACCAGCTGGAACAATTAAAAAAGTAACAACTTTCAATATACCATTAATATTTTTTTGTAAATAAGAAGACTTTTCCTTATTTTTAGAAGCCTTTATAATTAATTTATTAGCATATGTCTCCTCATTTATTGAAGTAACTTTAACATACATATTACCAAAAGTAACAATACTTCCAGATATAACATTATCATCTTTTTTCTTCTTAATAGAATCACTCTCACCTGTAATAATAGATTCATTTACTTCACAAAGAGATGATGATACTACTACTCCATCAACCATTAAAGTATCACCCATAGTTAAATATAAAATATCATCCATAAGTATTTCTGTAGGAAGTATTTCCACAATATCATTTCCTCTCAATACTTTAACTTTATTAACAGTAGCAATAGAAAGTGAATCAACCATCTTTTTAGCTTTTATTTCAGAAAAAATACTTATAATAGTATTTATAATAATTGTAAATATAAATGTTGTATTGATTAAAGAACCAGTAGTTAATACTAAAACAAATAATATTATATTTAGAATATTAAACAAAGTAATAACATTGCTCAATATAATTTGTTTAATACTTCTAGAGTTTCTAATAACCTTATTATTAACCATATCATTAAGAATCCTATACTGTACAGCATCTTCATTTAAGCCATGCATTACTATCACACTCCAATTATATTTTAACATATAAAAAAGAAAAAAGATAACAAAAGTTATCTTATCTATAAAAGTATCCACCACCTGCTCCAATTTCTGCAGGAAATGCAAAAATCTTTCTAGGATCAAAAGTATAAGAACTAAATCCATAATTAGGCCAACCAGAAGCCATACCAAAGTGTAAATGAGTACCAGAAGTACAGCCATCATAAGAACGAGTTGATCCACCACCAACATAACCAATAACAGTAGAATCAGTAACAACAGCATTTAACTTAATACCATCGCCAAATCTAAGCAAATGCATATATACAGTCGTATACTTTTTACCATTAACTGTATGCCTAATATATACCATATTACCACCGCAAGAACTTCTATTTACAATAGAAAATACCACACCATCAGCAGCAGCATACACAGGACTTCCCTCAGACATACAAGAAAGATCCATTCCATAATGGAAATCAGTTACCACTCTACCATTCAACCAAAAACTTCTCCATCCATAATTTGAAGAAACGCATCCTTTAGAAACTGGTAATTTCCAACCATAAGCATTAATCGTAGCAGTACACTTATCCAAATCCTGATCTTTTTTACATCCCATATCCTCATAAGCTTTTATCTGCTTTTTCATATTAGCAATATCGTCTTCTAAAGAAGCACCCTCTTTATCAAAAGAAGCAAGATTATATCTCAAAGTATTAAGCTTACTATTTAAATTTTTTCTATCCACTTCAAGTTGCTTATTTTTTTCTTCTAATTCAACTTGCTTATTTTCTAAATCAATAATTAACTGTTCTAACTCTTTAATTAAAGTTGAATTATAATTAGATAATTGTTTAACAACTTCATATCTATATATAAAATCAGTATAACTATCAGCTTCAAAAAGATACTCTAAATATTTATTTTCACCAGTAGTAACTTGTAAGAAACGCAATAATTCATCAGTTTCTTTACCTTTTTCAATAATACTCTCTTCACTTTTTTCTATATCTTCTTCCGCCTGTGCAATTTCTTCTTTTTGTCTTTCAATAGTTCTATTAATATTTAAAATTTCTTCTTGTAGATTATTAACTTCCCCTTGTGTTAAAGATCTACTATTCTTATTACTAGCAAGTTCACTTTGCAAACTAGCAAGTTCATCATATAAATCTTGTAATGTTCTAGCATAAACATTATAAGGAAAAATCATAAAAATCAAAAGAAAAAATAATATAGTTTTATTTTTCATATCTTCCACCATAATAATTATATAATTTAATGCAAATATTGTCAATTATTATAATATCTAAAAAAAGAAAAAACACTCTTAAGAGTGTTAAAAATCTTGTCTATCACGAATAAATGGAGGAATATCCAAATCACCATCAGAATCATCATCATCAGTACTACCTGAATACATGTCTCTAGTATCAGTAGAATTAAAGCTATGATATAATGGTTCACTAGGTTTTTCAAAACCTGTAGCTATAACAGTAACAATTACTTCATCATTTAAGTTTTCGTTAATAACTGCCCCAAATATAGTGTTAATATCCGTATTAGCAGCTGTTCTAATAACTTCAGCAGCTTCTTCTACCTCAAACAATGTAAGTGAAGTACCACCAGTAACATTTATAATTGCATCAGTAGCACCATTAATAGAATTCTCTAACAAAGGATTAGATACAGCTTGTTTAGCAGCCTCTACAGCTCTATTTTCACCAGAACCAACACCAATACCTATTAATGCATTACCACGGTCTTTCATAATTGCTTTAACATCAGCAAAGTCTAGATTAACTAAACCAGTAACTGCAATCAAATCAGATATAGATTGAACACCTCTATGAAGGACATTATCTACTTCTCTAAAAGCTTCTAACATAGGAGTACTCTTATCAATTAATTCTCTCAATCTATCATTTGGAATAACAATCAAGGTATCAACATGCTTCTTTAATTCATCTAAGCCAGCTAAAGCTTGCTCCATTCGTTTTTTTCCTTCAAAGCTAAATGGCTTAGTAACAATACCCACAGTTAAAGCACCCAAATCTTGGGCTATTTCTGCAATAACTGGAGATGCACCAGTACCAGTTCCACCACCCATACCACAAGTAACGAAAATCATATCAGCACCCTTTAGAGCTTCTTCTATTTCAGACTTACTTTCTAAAGCAGCTTCTCTACCAATTTCTGGATTAGCTCCAGCACCCAAACCATCAGTTAACTCACTACCCAATTGTAATTTAGTTGGAGCCAAAGAATCATTCAATACTTGTAAATCAGTATTAGCTACAATAAAATCTACACCCTTAAGCCCTGAATTTATCATACGATTAACAGCGTTACATCCTCCGCCTCCAATACCAATTACTTTAATTTTAGCTAACTGATTCATCTCTAAGCCAAACATATTATTATTCATTATTTTTCCTCCCTATTTTTTGCATTCCATTTAAACATTTTAGAAATATCCACAAAACCCTTTTTATTTTTAGATTCGGGAGTAAGAAGCATTTCTTCATCTTCCTCACTAATAAGTGAAACTTCTTTACCTCGAATTTCCATCTTTTCAATATAATATTTTATAGCCCCTAGAGCACTAGTATATTTATTATCTCTAGCTCCTATATCTTTCATTAAGTATATTATAACATCTTTTCCTAAAATTTCATATACTAAATTTTTAAAATATTTCATCTCAGTAATTCCACCAGTTATAACTACATACTCTATTTCTTTATTAGTTAGAGATAATATTTGTTTCTTAGCATATTTAAGTATCTCAGATATTCTACTCATAACTACTTCCGTAACTTCTTGCTGTGTAAGTTTAATATCTTCAGAATCATTATTCTTAATCTCATATATATCAGTTAAAGTAACAAATCTCTTATGAGCTACTGCAAACTTTTCTTTTATATCCCTAGCATCAAGAACATTAATACCGAATACATAAGCAATATCCTTCTCAACATTATGACTACCTATCTGTAATACTTCCGTATTCATAAGTATACCCTTATTAATAACAGACACATTAGTAACTTCATGTCCAATATTAATAATTGCTCCTACCTTTCTATCATAATCTTTATCCCTAATTTCATAATAATCAGATATCCCAGATACTGTAATATCAGCAACTTTTAGAGAAGCACTTTCTATAACACTAACTACTGAATAAATATTCTTTTTAGGTACAGTTACCATTATACCCTTAAATCTCATCTTAGAGCATTTTTCTGATACAGGATACCTAGTATCTCTTTTCTCATCTAAAATGAAAGTTAAAGGTAAAACAGTAACTAGTTCATAATCACTATCAACTTTAGAATAAGCAGATTCCTTAATAGCATTATTAACATCAGTAGTATTAACCACTTCATTAATATCAACTTCAGAAGTAACTAGCATAAATTTAGCATTATAACTAGGAACATTAACAATTACATTCTTAACCTCAAATCCAAGACTCTCATTAACAACCTTTATTCCATCACGAATAGCATTAACCATTAAATTAGAATCAATTATTAATCCCTTTCTAATACCCTTAGATTTAATCGAAGAAGCATGTAGTATATTAACATTATTGTTATAGTATTCACCCACTACAAACTTAATTGAATCAGAACCAATATCAATACTTGTAACAATTTTTTTCATGCTACCTACTCTCCTAAAGTAAATTATACATTATGTCACTACAAAAATCAACAAAATTTATTATAAATAAAGGAATATAGTAGCAAAAGAAAAAATCATAGACTGCTTAGTCTATAATTTTATTGTTTGTTTCAAACGAAACCTGTTAATTATTAAAAGACTTTTTTCAAAATCTAAAATATCATGCTTTTCTTTTTCTTGAATTTCCAGAAAAATCTATAGAACAAACTTCCACTTTATCAAAAAAATAAGAGTTACCACCAGAAGCAGAAGAACCTTTAAATAATGTTACTTTATTTTTTCTTATAATAGTCTCATATTTGTAGTTGCATGGAAAAATTTCTTTGCCATTATCTAAAATATAATATTTAATGGGCTCACACAAATAATCACAATTTGTACTATCGACACAATAAGAAGATTCTTTTTCAATTTTACGAATTTTAACATTACAGTCTTTCAAATAATCCGGTAAAGATATACTAGGTTCAAAATCATCGCCGTCATAAAGAACAATATAATTAGTAAAAATATGTTTCTCATTTAATTTTTTAATTAACCCATATGCTAATTCTAAATTATCAGTCAAAATTAAAAAATTTGCAAAATCCATTCGATATTTAAAATAAAGACATAATTCAGATACACTTGTTCTGTAGTCATCTAATCTTCTCACAATTTCCTCAAAATCATTCACAAAATCCCCTCCATGAGTAACTATAATAGCACTTATATTTTAAATGTCAAGGTTTTCGATAGTTAAATTATCTTCTTTTAATGATAGCTTAAGTGATATCATATTAAGAACTCTTTTAATTATTTTATCCATATCACTATTATTATTATAATTAGCTTCTGCTACATAATCAATTCTATCATCTTCGAGTAATGATTTAGCTAATTTTTTTGATTTATCGGTATATACTGCTATGGATACTCCCCCATTTTCACGAATAGTAATCATACTAGGAACATCTGTAAGTCCATCCCCAATATATATCATGTTATCTTTAGATATTCTTCTATCTTCCTTTTTCATTTTTCTATTTAAGTTATCATCATCACATATATCTAATATACCTTTATTAATTCTATAAATAAACTGTGTTTTATTAGTATAATTTATGGCACTTTTTGGCCATATAGCTTTCTCATTATCATATAAGAATTCTGAAGCATATATCTTCTCAAAATACTTAGCTATTTTACTACCAGATATTATTTCGTGAAGTCCAGACGATATAACATAATGCTCTATTTTTAATCCAAGTTTTTCTCCATATTCATTAATTCTTTTGAACCAATTCTTTACTCCAGGAAATAATTCTATATCCTTCCCCATTTTCTCTAAATCTCTCTTAGTAACTGGTATATTTAATTCACGTGCTTTTTTTAACATCATATACATATATGCAAGTACTCCATCCATTTTTTCTTTATTTCTAATCTTATTCACTTCATCCCAAAATTCCAAGGCACTCATACCTAATTTAGGAATAAAAGTATATTCTTGCATGTCTTTAGTACATAATGTTTTATCAAAATCATACATAATAGCTACTATATTATTATTTTTCATACTACCTCCAAAATATCATCTAATAATGAATATAAATATATTTCTACTTTTTTATTAGTTATACTTTCAATATATTTCTTATATCCATTTAATTGACGAGTATATTCCTTATCAGAAATATTTTTTAATTTATAATCAATTATTAGTATTTTATCATTATATTCCACCATCAAATCTATTATACCAATAACATCTTCATAAATAAACTCATATTCATGATAAATATTAATATATCCCTCTTCTATATGTTTAAGTAATTTTATAAAATATTCATTGCTAGTATCATACTCCATTAATTCATGAATTAAAGTACCATATTCCATCTTATTTAATTCTTCACGAGTAATTAATTTATTAACTACTTTAGAGTATCTTTTCTTATCTACTATAGAATATTCTAAGTTAATACTTTTACCATTAATAATAATATCACTCTTAATATTAATATCTTTAAGTTTTACTTTATCATAATTCTTATCTATTATATAATCCTTCTTAACTATATATTTATCTAAATCAATAGAATTAAAGATATCTAAGAAACACCTATATTTTAATTTTATATTATCAGGAATAATATTTTTATATTTAATTTTATCATAATCTATTGAAGTAACTACAATCATTTTTTCACGACATCTAGTAAATAATACATATAGAAGTCTAATCTTTTCACTAATTTCTTCTTTAATGTAATCATACTTATATAAATATTTAAGTATACTATCTTCTTCTTTACTAAAAGGAATAATTAAACCATATTTTTTATCAAAAATAAAACTATCTTTAATTTCTTTAATCGTAAATTTATTATTAAAACCTAGAAAATAACATATATTAAATTCTAATCCTTTAGACTTATGTATATTCATAATCTTAACACCATTAGAATTTTTATCCATGGCATTATATTTAATATCCTCTTTATATTCAATTATATCATCTAAATAATTTAGGAAATCTTCTAAATCATAACCATCATCTTCAAGATTATATGCTATATCTAGTAAATTATCTATTCTAATAACACTTGCTTTTATATTTTTTAAAATACTTAATTTTTCATATACATTAAATACTTCTAATAAATCATATAATATATCAATAATTGGTCTAGAATTAACTTCTATACTATTACATTTCTTATATACATCTAGTTCATAATATTTATTATCATTTAGTATATTATAGATCTCATTATCACTATAACTATATAAGTAACTTCTAAGAATAGATGTCAAAGAATATTTAAAACTAGTATCATATTCATGATTATGTATTTTAATTAATAAATTAATTAAATTTTTAATAACTAAAATATCATCTTCTTCTGATAAAGTATTATCTTTATATATGACTGATGGTATACCATTATATTCCAGTATTTTCATATATTTATCTAAATACTTATTTCTATCTGTAATAATACATATATCACTATATTTAATATCTCTTAATTTCATAGTATCCTTATCAAATACTTGATATTTATTCTTAATCTTATCTAAAATATCATTTGCTACGATAAAAGGTTCTATTTCATAAGGATTATCTCCTTCTTTTATCTCATAATTATATATTTCTAAATTGTTATTGTAGCCATTATCTAAGTATCCTTCTTGACCAAATACCATATTATGGTCTTTTTGATAATTAGCATTTCCGATACTATCTGTCATAATTAAATTAAAAATATAATTAATATCATCAATAACTTCTCTTCTAGAACGAAAATTCTTAAGTAAATCTATTTTTACTCCACCATCATTTTTAGCATATTTATTATATTTATCTTGAAATATATATGGATTAGCATTTCTAAAACGATAAATAGATTGTTTAATATCCCCAACCATATAGACATTATTATTTTCTATCATACTAATAAAATATTCTTGAATATCAGAAGTATCTTGATATTCATCAATCATAATCTCATTAAAATATTCTTTTAATTCTAATCTAACATCTTTGTTATTTTTAAGTATTTTAATAGCCATATGACTAATATCATTAAATTCATAACTCTTAATACTTTTTTTATAACTAAATACTCTAGTGTCTAATTCTCTAAATATCAATAATTAACCCAGCATAATCTTTTTTATTAATAATATTATCCCTTATTTCAGTAATATCATTATACTTAGTTAATTCAATTAATTCTTTCAAATTAGAACTTATATCTTCTCTTAGTTTTTTATATTCATCAGAAGTATTTCTAAATATAGGTAATTTTATATTAGAATATCTTTTAATATCATCGTAAGTATTAGAGTTAATTAAATCAATCAATGAATCAAATAAACAATTATAATTATCAACAGTCAAATAATTAGATGATTCATTAAGTAATAAATTAATATCTTCTATCTTATTCTTTAGTAATTCTATATATAAATCTATAAATTTAGATATATTATCTTTTTTATAATAATCATTCAAATAATTATTTAAGTAATCTTCTTTATCTATTAATAAATCTAATTTATTAGATATATCCATAATTATATCTTTAATATTATTATCGTCTTTTAAAGTATAATTATTAATTAGATCTAGGAATATATTATTTTTATTTTTATAATAATTCATAAATATATCATCTAATATTTTATATTTATATATCTTAATTCTACTTTCATCAATTATCTTAACATTAGAAGGTATATTTAATATATAACTATATTTCTTTAAAATAGATAAACTAAAACTATCAAAAGTAGTAATATAAGCACTATCAATATAATTAAGTTGTTCTAACATATTGTTTTGTTTTAACTTTTTTCTAATTCTATTTTTCATCTCACTAGCAGCTTCATTAGTAAAAGTTAATACTAGTAATTTAGTAATATCTACTCCATCTTTAATCTTTCTAATCACTCTTTGTGTTAAAACTGCTGTCTTACCAGAACCAGCACCAGCAGATACTATTATATTAGAATTATCTAAATCTATAGCCTTTTGTTGCATAGGTGTATTATTCATCAGATTCACCTCCTAATAAAATATAGTCACTACTATTAGAAAAACAAATATCACGGTATTCACAGTACTTACATCCATAATTAATATTATTAATTACTTTAGGATTAATATCAAATTCACTATTAAGTATCTTCTCGCCTTGATTTTTAATTATATTATAAGTATTAATTATTATATCATTGATTTCATCATTGGATATAACTTTAGAATAATTATAAAAGTCTCCATCATTTTTAACCTTCATACCCTTAATAACCGTAGAATTCATATAATTATTATCCATATATGATAATATATTAGTATCACTGTTAGAATACCCTTCTAACTTAAAATCCAAGTTATTTTCATTTATTTTTTGTAAATAAAATCCTGCATAATTAATATTATGGAATGGTAACTTACTTGATAAATATAAATATATAGGTAATTGCATGTTAAGTCCATATTTTAAGTAATCTATGGATATACTATCAGAACCAGTTTTATAATCTATTAAACTAACTATTGTCCTATCTTCTTCCTCTTTATATAAAACTTTATCTATAATACCTTTAAAACTAATTTTATCACCTATATCAATAACTATTTCTTTTTCTAATAAATATTTATCCATTAATGAATATTCTTTTTGTTTATTAATACATTCTCTTGTATTGGTAATTTTATTTTTATAAATAACTTCTATTACACTCTTTAATAAATCTTTATATTTATTTAAGTAAAATAATTCCTTATAATTAAATTCATATTCGCTAATTATTTTATTAAATGATTCTTCTATATCAAAATTATCATTATAAGATTCCTTCAGTATTAAATGAACTATACTACCCATATTAGCACTAAAATTCTCTTCATATTTATCTAGTTTTAGTACATAACTAATATAGTATTTAAAAGCACATTCATTATATTTATTCAAACTAGAATATGATAAATATATCTTATCTACTTTTCTATCTATTTTCGTATATTTATGATTAAATGAATTATATAAATTCTTATAATTATTAAGTAGTATCTTAAAATATTCTGAAATAACGCCATATTTAATATAATTATCCATATAATGAGATAGTTTTAATTTATTATAACTATTACTATAAGTATTATCTAAGGGAATATTATCATGAATAATATTAAAATTATCTACTAAAGATGATGGATAATAACTATCTTTATTATCAGATAACTTATAAGTAATAGTCAAATTCTTAATATTATTAATTATATTTAAGGTATTATTTCTTTCTCTTTCATTAATAACATAACTTTCCTCTTTTAAAGTATATTTACATATATTATCAGATATATAATCAGTATCAAGTATAGTTTTAGGTATAATACTTTCATTAAAGCCTAACATAAAAACATATTTATCCTCAATATAATCAAGATTATAATCTAATATATCTATTCCATTATCATATAATTCACTAGTTAAATATGTATGATTTATTTTATATTGAATAATTCTCTTATCATAATTACACCCTACAGTACTATTTAGTATATCAATAATTTTATTATATTCTATCGTACCTTCATATTTAGAAATAGATTCTATATCATAACTTTTAAGAAATATCTTTCCTATCTTACTAGAAGAAAGTGGCATTTTATTAATAATATTAACTTTTAAATTATATAAAGCAAATATTCTTTTTAAGCTATGATAATAACTATCATTAACATTAGTTAAACATATATCGTTAGGACTAATACCATTATCTATAAGTTTACATATCTTGTAACAAACATATTCTATTTCTTCATCCATATTAGAAAATTCAATTACATTATGACTATATTTCTCATATTTATAATCTATTATACGATAATTAATACCTTCCAAAACATTCTTCAACAACTTAGATGGTTTCTCATACAAAACTATTTTTTTATCACTAACATATTTCTTAAATAATTCATTATATTTAAGTAAGTTATTATCATTTAGTTCCTCTTTAAGGTCTACTAAAAAATCTATCTTCTTATTACCACATTTATCATTTATATAATATAATCTATCTAAAAATAGAATGGCATTTTCATAACAATAACCATATTTATCCATAAGATAAATAATAGTATTATCATCATAAGAAAATAAATAATTATGAATAAATTCCCATTCCGTATATATCTTAATATTTAATAATTTCCTTTTCTTTAGGATTTCTTCTTTAATTCTATTATTGCATATTAATATATCATAATCATAAAATTCATCTAGATTCATCCTATCACAACCTTATAATTATTATATCATGACAAAATAAAAAAGTAGAAATTTTTCTACTTTTTATACTTAAATAAATATGATGGTCTATGACCTCCACCAGTTCTCATTTTATTAGTTTTTTCTACTTTATTAGCAATAATTCTTCTGAAAGCTGGATCTAATAATTCTTTTCCTAATATCACTTCATAAACTTGTTGAAGTTCTCCTAAAGTAAATAATTCGGGCATCATATTAAATACTATATCAGTATAATTAATTTTATTTCTAAGTCTTTCTAATCCTGCTAAAATAACTAACGTATGATCAAAAGCTATTCTTTCATTTTCCAATGAAACAAATTTATATCTATCTGTAGTTTTTTCTTTTAATACTTTCTTTATGGAAAATGATATCTGTTCACTACCATTATCTAATGTTATATTTACAATATTATTATCTTCTTCATAACCTATAACATCAAACCATGAAGCATTATCATTAAGTTTATTATGAAGTCTTTTTTTATCTATCAAAGCCATATAAGAAGTAGAAACTATTCTCATACGAGGATCTCTATTAACTCCTCCAAAGGTATATAATTGTTCTAAATATATATCATTAACATTAGTTTCATTCTTAAGTATCCTATAAGGAGCATCTTCAATATCTTCATCAATACCTACAAATCCTCCAGGTAAACACCATTTATCTTTATATGGATAATCATCTCTTTTAACAAGTAATATACTCATCTTCTTCTTATCAGTTTTACGATAATTACTTACTTCTTCATTAGATATACTAAAAACTAAAATATCTACTGTCAAAGATAATCTATCAAAATCATTAGGATTATAATCTTTTAAAAATTCTTCTTCACTCTTATATACTTTATTCATAATTAACCTCAAAATAATTATATC
>CAZZAK010000008.1:0-21593 GCA_964652515.1 uncultured Clostridium sp.
TCTTTTAACAATTCCTCAAAACTACCAGAATCATCAGCAGTATCATCACCATCATCATCTTCACTAACTACTTGAATATTATTTTCCATCAAAGAATTATATAAATCATCCAAAGAATCACTATCAAGTTCTAATCCTTTTAATGCACTAGCCAATTCCTCATATGTAATAGTTCCTTTTTTCTTACCTAATTCAATTAATTCTTTTTTTCTATCATCATAGCTTTTAATTTCTTCAATCATTCTTACCTACTCCTTTTAATTTCATTATTTCACTTAAAATATTAGCTTGTCTAAGTGGATCATTTTCTTTTTTTAGTTCTATATTCAATTCTTTTATTCTATCCTCTACTGGAACATAATTAACCAACTTTATATAATCATTAATTTCTTCCATACTATATTCTTCTCTAATATTCATATTTATTATTTTCATAAATTCATCTAACAATTCCCTCTTATCACTAAAATAACTAATCATATCAGCAATATTAACTTTTCCATATTTATGATAATAATAAATTATTTCACTATATAACCCCCTAATGTTTTTTTCTTTAAAATATGAAACATTATTATGAACCATATTAAGTACATTTTCATCTCTTAACATATAATATATAAGATATCTACTAGCTTGTTCATATTTATTAAAAGTTAACTCTTGTTTTTTAATAGTTTCTTTATTAACTTCTTTTTTATTTAAATATTTTAAATATTTATCATATAGAGTATCATAACTAATATTAAATTCACTTTCTAGTTTCCTTAAAGTTAACTCTACTAAAACATTATCATTAACATAACTAAGTTCACGAATACTCTCATCTATATAATTCGATATATCATTCAAGTCTTTAAAATTCTTATTATTCTTATAAGTATTCATCTTATATTCAATAACACTTAAAGTATTTTCTATTTCGAACTTGAATTTATCCACACCATATTTAAGAATATATTCATCAGGATCTAAATTATCTTTTAATCTAATTATTCTAGGATTGATATTAAAGTCCTTTAATACTTCTATAGCACTTAATGTAGCCTCATTACCAGCCTCATCGCCATCAAAACATAATATAATATTATCAGTAATTTTCTTTAACAGAAGTGCTTGTTCCTTAGTAAAAGCCGTTCCCATCGTAGCAACACAATTATTTATACCTACTGAAGATGCTCTAATAACATCCATAAATCCTTCCATAACAATAACATAATCTCTTTTCTTAAGAATATCTTTAGCATTATGATAGTTGTATAGAATAGTTCCCTTTTTAAACATATCTGTCTCACGAGTATTTATATATTTACTACTATCATGAGTATTATAAATTCTACCAGAAAAAGCTATAACATTACCTGACAAATCATATAATGGAAACATAATTCTATTCATAAATAAATCTGTTCCTTTTTCATTACTGATACCTAATTTAATTAATTTATCTAAAGAATACTTCTTACTAATCAAATAATCCGTCAAAGATACTTTCTGAATAGATAAACCAATTCTAAATTTCTTAATAGTTTCCTTATCAAGTTTTCTATTTTCCAAATATTCTAAAGCATTTTTACCTAGATTAGAATTCAAACTATTCTGATAAAACTTACAAGCAAGTTCATATATATCTAAATAGTCATTATTTATTTTTACCCTACTAGTACTAGATGATAAATTATATCCAACTTTATTACCAAGCAATTTGACTGCATCATAAAACCCAATATGCTCATATTCAGATACAAAAGTAAAAACATTACCTGAAGCACCACAAGAAAAGCAACGATATATCTGTTTTTCAAAAGATACACTCATCGATGGTGAATGATCATCATGAAAAGGACATACTCCAAAGTAATTCTTACCTCTTTTAGTAAGGGGCACATAATTAGAAATAATATCTACAATGTTAACTTTATTTCTTATTTCATTTATAAGTTCATTAGTTATCATCTTTTTACCCCTCCAATAGTTATATTTGCAATAAAATACCTAAATTCTTTTTATTTTTTCACTTTTTGTTAAATTTGACACAAATTTTACATTATTTTATAAACATTGCATCTCCAAAAGAGAAAAAACGATATCTATTCTTAACAGCTTCATTGTAAGCATTAAGTATAATTTTCTTTGAAGATAATGCTGATACTAACATAATTAAAGTTGATTTAGGTAAATGAAAATTAGTAATCAAAGCATCTATTGCTTTAAATTTATATCCAGGATAAATAAATATATCTGTATTCCCAGAACATGCCTTAAATTCATTATATTTACTAGCAATTGTTTCTAATACCCTTGTACTAGTAGTACCTACAGCAATTATTCTTCTATTCTCACTCTTAGCCTTATTTAAAATATCTGCCACATCTTTTGACATAATATAGTATTCAGAATGCATTTTATGTGCAGTAACATCTTCAACACTAACAGGACGAAAAGTACCTAATCCCACATGTAATGTTACATAACAAATAATTATACCTTTATCCTCTATTCTTTTAAGTAATTCTTTTGTAAAATGAAGTCCTGCTGTTGGAGCCGCATAAGAACCAATATTTTTAGCATAAACAGTTTGATATCTACTTTTATCATCTAACTTTTTCTTTATATATGGAGGAAGTGGCATATTACCAAGCTTATCCAATATTTCATAAAATATTCCATCATATATAAAAGTAAATACTTTAATACCATCCTCTTTATTCTCTATACACTTAGCCTTTAGTTCACCATTACCAAAAATAATAACTGTTCCAATATGAACTCTTTTAGCATGACTAACTAAACATTCCCCATCATTTCCAATAATATTATTCATAAGTAATAATTCAATAACAGCGCCAGTATCTTCTTTAGAACCAATAATTCTAGCTGGCATAACTTTAGTATCGTTCAAAACTAAAACATCACCATCATTAAGATAATCTACTATATCATGAAATATCCTATGTTCTATTTCACCAGTTTTCTTATCTAAAACCATTAGTCTAGATTCATCTCTTTTTTTTATAGGTTCCTGTGCTATTAACTCTTCTGGTAAATAATAATCAAAATCACTTGTCTTCACACTACTCATCCCTTTCAAACCATTAGTATTATACTAAATAAAGACAAAATAAGCAATTATTTTATTTCTTTTTTCTTAATGTATAAGCTCCCAAAAAATTATATCTAGGCATATTTTCTATATTGTCAAATCCCGACTTCTCAACAGGACCACCAGAACCCTTCATATGAGACCATATACCATCATAATTTAATCTAGCAAAATGAAAATCCCTAATACGTTGTTCTTCATCTTCAATATATACAGCAATTTTTGTAGAATCAGAACTTATTCTAGATTCAAAATCAGTTTGTATACACTCTAAATCTAAAACATAGCAATCTTCTAAAAAAGCCTTTATTAATTTTTCTTCATTATAATGAATATTTTCAAAAATACTAATAGTACCAGGATTATATATACTAAGTTTATTATCTGATAAAGATTTAAAGTTATCTAATCTCCAAAGTCCTAATGCATAAGCATAGCAATTAAAATTTTTATTTCTATTATAAAAAGAGCAATTCCTTTCATAAGATAATGGATAACTAATAGCCTTAACATAAGTACGTAAAATATTAATTATTCTTGTTTTGTCACATTCTCTTATCATAATATTTCCCTTTCAAAAACGATATTCTATCACAAAAACAAACAATTGTCTATACAAAGAAAAGAATGCAAACACTTGCATCCTTTTCTATCACTTTGTGACAATTAATTATATGCTAATATTCATTAAATATACTAACTAGGTACATTTATAATGTTTCCAATTGTGAGTATATTAGATTCTAATCCATTAATTTTCTTTATCTCATCCACGGAAGTATTAAATTTTTTAGCTATGCTATATAAAGTATCACCTGATACTACTTTATAATTAATATAATTAGTTACTACTATAGGTATTTTTAAAATACTACCGACAGTTAATATATTACTAGTTAAGTTATTAATCATCTTAATATCATCCATACTAATATTGTATTTACGAGATATTCCATATAAAGTATCCCCAGGCACTACTTTATAGTTAATATAATCTTCTTCCTTAGTACCACTAGTTTTAACTTTAAGTATTTGACCTATACTTAAATTATTACTATTCAAAACATTTAATTTTTTTAACTCATCTACTGTCATATTAAACTTTTTAGCTATACTATATAAAGTATCTCCTGATACTACTTTATATGTAGAATTATCACTGCTTGATACAATATTAGGAATAACCAATATTTGTCCAACATTCAAATTATTACCAGTTAAATTATTTAATTTCTTAAGCTCGTTAACACTAGTATTAAATTTCTTAGCTATACCATACAATGTATCCCCAGGTACTACTTTATAAGTATTAGACAAAGATAGGTATTCCAAAATAGAATCAACTATAATATCAATTTGATCATTAATAGTATTTAAATCATTATATTCAATTATTATAGTTTCATTAGGCCTAGTATCCTTGATAACACTATAGTAATCATACATTGTATCCGTAGGTAATCTTCGTTGATAATATTTATTAACATTAAAACCATTTTTAGATAAATTAGAAGATATAATACTTTCTAATTTATCATCATAAGAAAGAGGATATATTATATTTAATCCATCATTAGCATTTATTCTATTTTGTATTATCAAATCTCCTTCATTAGATAAATTATTAATAATATCCAATCTCTCTCTATCAGTTAAATTATCATCGCCATTTCTAGTCAAGATAGCATCTATATTATTACTTTTTAATTTATTAGAAAAATATTTAGATAAATCTAAAATTATATTTTTTTCCAATTTTCCATTAATAGTAGCACCAGTATCCATACCACCACGATAAGGATCTATAATTATTTTCATACATAACACCCACTAAATTATATGAATATAATAAAAAAAAAGAACAATGTTCTCTTTCTAACCAACGATATTGTCAACACCAGTAAATGATCTAGTCTCTGCTCCTAAAGACGCATTCAATACTGCATCAGATATATTAGTACTAATCATATTGCCATCTAACCATATATATACTTTAAATAATGTATCAACTGTATCTAAAACATAATCCCTAGCAACATATATTTTATCTCCTGTTTGACATGGACCTGTCACATTATTATGAGAACAAGAAGCAAAATCACCAGTAGTAGAACTTAAAGTAACACTATTACCACCCTTAGTAGCTTCCACCTTCCATTTTAAAGCACTTATACCCAAATTCTGAGAAATACTTTCTATATTAATATATACATCTACAGAAGGCATAGCAGAATTAGTAGAAACTCTAACATTCGCAGAAACATATCTATTTTCATCATAACTAATTGAAGGCTCAATATCACCAATCAAATTAGCTCCCTTAGTAAAAATTATATTATAACCAATTGAATTAGCAACAGACCCGCCATTATTACCACTTGAACCAGCAACAAAGAAAGAATATGTTGCCCCAACAATCAGTAAAGCGACAAGAAAAACAGCAACAATAGGTATTAAAATTTTTTTCATACTATCTACCTCTTTTTAACAGCACTTATAACATTAATTCTAGCTTTTAATTCCTTATTCATTAAATTATTTTGGTCAGACTCATTTTCACTTAGCCAAATAATTAACTTATAATTATAAGAATATGGATAACTAGGTATGTTCAAAACTTCATTAGGCAATAACACAAACGTATTTCCTTCTAAAGAATTAAAATTACCAGAAGAAACAATTATATCATCTTGTAAAAGTTCAAATTTAAAATCACTCGTCATAAGTTCATCTGAAATATTTATATCAACCAAATTTATTTCCATTGAAATTTCATATCTTTTTAAAGTATCAGGCACTGTTACAATAAAGCTATTTTTTTCTCCATAATTATATCTATCTTCATCTAAAATAGGCATAATATTAGATAAATTTATATATTCAGTTTGTGCAAAAACAACACTTGGTTTTTCTGAAATTCCACTTCCTTCTGCACTTCCTCTAGCATTACTATATGAATACCAAGCGAAAGTTCCACCTACTAAACTAAAACCAATTGCCAATATTGCTAATGACATCACCAAATAATCTCTCTTAGTATTCATAGTATACCTCCTACATTTTATTTAATGTTCTAATCATCTGACAAGTATATCCCATCTCATTATCATACCAAGCAACAATCTTAACAAGTTGATGTCCTTGAGATTCTACTACATCAGTTAAATTTAAATCAACAGTGCCTCCACAAGTACTACCAATAATATCAGATGACACTATTGGATCATTAGTAACCATCAATGTATCACTAATATTATCCATAAATAACTTATTAATTTCTTCCACACTAGTATTTTTCTTTAATTCCAAAGTTAAATCTATCATTGAACCATCACTAACAGGAACACGTATAGCACTACCCATTAATTTTCCTTCCAAAGATGGTATAACTTTAAATATAGCACTAGCAGCTCCAGTAGAAGTAGGAATAATATTCATAGCACACGCTCTACCCCTACGTTCCATAATACCTTTCTTATGATTAACATCTAATGTAGCTTGATCATTAGTATAAGCATGAACCGTAGTCATATTACCTTTAACAATACCAATATTATCTTCCAATACTTTCAACACAGGAGCTAAACAATTAGTCGTACAAGAAGCAGCAGACACAATTTGATCAGAAGAATCCAATATCTCATCATTAACCCCATAAACAACTGTTTTCATATCACCTTTACCAGGAGCAGATATCAAAACTTTCTTAGCACCAGCAGTTATATGTTTATAAGCATCATCATATTTTGTAAAAGCACCAGTACACTCTAACACTATATCAATATCTAAATCTTTCCATGGTAAGTTAGCAGGATCATCCTCCGTATACACCAATATTTTATGTCCAGAAACAGTAATACTATTATCATCATAAGTCACTTCACCAGAATAAACTTTATGTACAGTATCATATTTAAATAAATATGCATATTCTTCAGAAGTACTTCTACCATTAATAGCCACTACCTCCATATCTTTATAATTCTCGATTGCCCTTAAGGCTAATCTACCAATTCTACCAAATCCATTTATTGCAATTTTTTTCATTTTTGCCTCCTCATTTAATTAATATCATATTTTCTTCCAACAAAGAATTAACATCACCTTGCTCAAATCCTACCACACTACCAAAATATAGTGAAATATTATATTCTGAATTATTTACTATTCTTATGGTAACCTGTTTTTCTTCCAAAGGTTCAAGTATTTCTTCATTAATATTTTTTGTATTTTCATCAATACTAATCATCAAGCCAGGAACAATTTGCTTAGGTTCCTTCATAACATAATAAATACCATACTTAACTGAAGAATTATATATATTCTTTAAATTAATATCAACATATTTTTCTTCATTAATACTAACATTTATATAATTAGAACTATTATTTAAAGAATAAGTAAGCAATAAATCACCATTCGAAGGTATAATACCAGTATCTTTATTTTCACTTAGAGAAAAAGTTCTATATAAAGATAACATAACAATGGCAGTTATCACTATAACTCCAATTAACAATAATCTTTTTTTCATATTTCACCTCATTTAACTAGATATGTAATAATTTCTGTAAAAGTTATTCCAGATATAAACAATATCAAAGATGCCATCCCCAAAAAAGGACCAAACGGAATAACATTATTTTTCTTACTAATAAGTAAAAATAAAGCAATAGGAAACGCTATAAAAGTAGCCAAAAATATATTACATACTGATAAAGGATATCCCAAAACAAGACCAACCACAAACATCATTTTAATATCTCCACCACCAAGAGAATCTTGTTTAAACATTTTATCACCAGCGTATTTAATAAATAGCATTGTAAGGAAAGATCCTATACCAGCAACAATTCTCATAGCAGTATCAACTATTCCAATATTAAATAGTTCTACCATTATTATAAACACACTAGTAACAAGCAATACTTCATCTAATATTATCATATATTCTATGTCACTAATAATAATTGTAATCATACAGGATACAAAAACTAAAGCAACTATTAAATCCATAGATAAATCATAAACATGATAACAAACCGAAAATAAAATACCAGTACATACTTCCATAATTATATAACTAATGCTTAATTTGCTATGACAACATCTGCTCTTTCCACCTTGCAATAAATAAGAAATAATAGGAATATTTTCATACCAACTCAATTTATGATTACAATTATCGCAATGAGAAGGAGGACTAACAATAGACTCACCTTTTGACAACCTCGTAGCTACCACATAGTAAAATGATCCCATTACACTGCCAAACACAAAGAAGATAATTAAATACATAGTTTCCATAAAAACTCCCTAAATAATATTCTTATATATATCAAACATTGGATACACAACAGATAGTAATACTACTCCGACAATAGCAGCCAATAGTATAATCATAATTGGTTCAATCAAGCTCTTTAGTCTAGTTACAATATTAGTTTGCTCTTCTTGATAATAATTAGCGACTTGTTCCATCATAGGACCTAATCTACCAGTTTTTTCACCAGTTAATAACATTTCATAAGCAACATCAGGAAATGCCCAATGGCCCTCAAATGCTTTAGATAATCCTACACCATTAGATAAATTATCAATAGCTTTATCTATAATATTACGATATATCTCATTATTACTAATCTTTCCTAAAATATCCATACTATCCGTAATAAAAACATCATGTTTAATCAAAGTAGCAAAAGTACTAGTAAACATAACTATTTGATTATATTTAACTATATCACTTACAACAGGAATATGTAATACAAACCACTGCAATCCATATTTAACAGAATATACATTCTTATATAATATTATTATAACAATAATTAATACAATTAACCCTAATGCTATATACAAAATATTCTGATCCAAAAAATCACTAATATTCATAACCACTCTAGTAATAGCAGGCAAATCACCACCAGTTGCATCATACATACTAGTAAATGATGGCACTACCCATAAAATAACAAATGTCAAAACTCCCAAAGCAAAAACAAGTAACACCGAAGGATAAGTCATAGCATTCTTAATTTGCTTAGCATTGGAATCAGCTCTCTTATAATATATAGCCATTTCATCTAATACTTCTGTTAAATTACCAGTTAATTCAGATGTTTTTAACATATTAATTAACATTTTAGGAAATGTATTACCCTGTTTAGCTAAAGCATCACTAAAAGTTACACCTCTATTTAATTCATAAACAATCTTACTATATAATACCTTACGAGACTTTTTCTTATTCTGTCTACTTAATATTTGCATAGATTCAGTCAAAGGAATACCAGCTTTAATATAAGTAGATAATTGTGTCAAAAAGAAATTCAAATCCTTATTAGACATTCTTCTAGATAAATTACCTAAGCCAATAGAAACACCACCTGATAGTTTTTCTTCATTTATCTGTAATATTTCATATTGTTGACTAGCCAAAAAGTTTTCAACTTCCATTTTACTAACAGCATCTAATGAATCTTCAATAACCTTACCATCTTTAGTTCTAACTTTATACTTATACCTAGTGACATTTACTTTTTCCTTACCACTATCTTGATTAGTCTGATTAGAATTAACAGGATTAGGATTAATCGTATTCCCATACGCATTAATTTGATTATTATTATTATTATTATTATTTATTTGATTAGAATTAACATTATTCTGATTATTCATAAATTCACCCTCTTCTACTCATATAACCATTTTAACACAGAACATAAAAAAATTAAACATTTTTCTAATATTTCTCATATATTATTTTAGGAAGGTGTAAAAATGTACCCAAATGGTTTTTTCATACCAAATTATACCACTCCATTTATGCCAATAACGCAAACTCCAAGATTAGGATTATTAGGAAGAATTGGAAATACTATTAGATCAATAAATTGGAGTGGATTATTAAATGGAGCTGATAGAACATTAGGACTAGTTAATCAAACAATCCCTTTAGTGAGAGAAGCTAAACCAATGTTCTCCAATATGAAATCAATGGTAAAATTAGCTAAAGCATTTAGAAACGAAACAACACCTCAAAGAACTAATTACAAAGCACAAAATAATATAATAAATACGCCAAAAAAAGAAACACAAATAAACAATAATCCAGCAAAATTCTTTATATAAAAAAATCAAGGTACAAGCCTTGATTTTATAAAACATAATCTAATCAATAGGGCAATTCAATGGATCACTACTATAACCCAATATATATCTATTTAGTATAGTGGCATCAGCCGCTCTTACTTGACCATCACCACTAACATCACCAAGTAAATTTCCTCGTGCTCCGATGTCTAACATCATTGTAGCTAATAATCTCACAGCATTATAATCATCATTATTAAGAACACCATCTCCAGTAACATCACCGCATACTAGATTCTGATCAATTTTACCATGCCACTCTAATTTGAAATTCAAATCACTTAATAGGTCAGAATTTTCACCACCATAATTAGTATGAGTATAATTTTCATCTATCCAAATGTATAAATAATATGTATTAGTTACCTCGTTTGCCATATTAGCATTAGCAGCAATAGATATCATAGGTAAATTTCTAATAGTTGAATCGGTTAAAGAAACATAATAATTATATAATGGAAATATATTACCATATAATGGATGTTCTATCATGTTAGATAATTCATTTTCTAAATGGCCGCCAATCATACCAACTGTATTTACATATATACTCTGAAATTCCATTCCTTCAAATGTTCCAGAAGACACCACATTATCTGAACAAGAAGCAGAATTTGTTGTAATAGCCCAATGCATATGAGATAACTCTGTATCAGTAAGAGCATTCGTATAAACAATATTTGACATTTCAGTTAAATCTAATTGTGCCTCAACTAAAGCAAGTTTACTAGTACCATTTTTATAAGTAACAGATACATTTCTTTGTAAAGCCGTAGAACCAACACAATTACTAGTAGGCAACAACCCAACTATCTCTGTATTGATAGGTTCACCACCTTCAATTCTAGCATATATGTCAATACTACTTCCAAAAACATTTAAAGCAATATTAGCTTCATTATTTCTAGCGCTCCCCCATATCCAATAAGCGTATGTAGCACCCACTAACAATAAAACAACAGTAACTATTATTATTACATATACAAATATACTTCTTTCTTTATTCATCAAACCACACCTCTAATATTTATTTAATTTTACCAGAACTAGAAGTATCACTAGGATTACTTTGAATAGCAGAGGCATGAATATACCCAGTAAAGTTTAGTCCTAACAAATCATTCGTTACTAGCTCACTATCAATCCAAAGAATTATTTTAAAAGCTGGAGTTGCCCTTTCATCGGGTAACAGAGGTCCCTCATACAAAATAGCATCCCTACTTTCAGGATCAACATAATCAATTAAACCAGTATTTTCAAGACTTTGAATAATAGTATTATTATTTATCAAACCACCTGGTGAATATATAGTAGCATACCTAATACATCCAGCATTAATAAAAGCATCATTGCTAGGAGTATCATCAATATGCAATTTCAAATACAATACCCCATCTAAATCTTGCTTATAAGCATAACCACTTATAACACGCTCAGAAGACATTACATATTCATAATAAGTGAAATCTCCAGAAAGTAAGGGTAAACTATTAACACCAGTTCCACCTATATAATTAATTGTAAAATTTAAAGTACTACCATTATATACGCCATTATTAACTCCAATAGTATAAATAAGCCAAGCAAACGTAGCACCTATAATCAATATAGCAAAAAATATAACACCAATTATTGTACCAATAAGTTTTCTATTATTGCCTTTACTCATAATTGATACCTCCATTACCTTAATATAAAAATACAATCAAAAAATAATTATCTCTCCTCAGATGATGAAGAAACGCCCAAATCCTTTTGAACAGCAAAAGCATGAACATAACCACTAAAAGTTAGTCCCATCTCACTAGAAGTTACCAATTCATTATCTAACCAAAAATATATTTTATAAAGAGGTGCACCAAGACTCACTATACTACTAGTATCGTTTTGTAAATCCCCCTCATATAAAATAATATCCCTATTGGCATCCATATTGGAGGAACTAATTATACCATAACCATTAGGATTATCAAATTGAGATGAAAGAGTAAGATTTGTAAATGGCATCAATGGATTAATTCTATAAAGTACGAGATATTTTATACATTCAGCATTCACTAAAGCATTACTACCAGGAGTATCATTAACATGTAATTTAAAATAAATTGTACCTTCTGGGTCATCATTATTTTTATGGGCTTCTCCTAATATAAATTCACCACCAGCAGAAGTATAATCATCAAAAGTAGCATTACTAGACAAAATAGGTATATAAGTAACATCATTATCTGTCGTATAAGTAACAATAAAATGTGTAGTACTAACATTATAAATGCCATTATTAACATTAGCAACATAACTAAGCCAAGCAAACGTAGCACCAGCTATCAATACAATAAAAAATATTACACCTATTATCGTACCAATAAGTTTCCTATTATTGCCTTCGTTCATAATTGATACCTCCATATATTAATTCTAATTATATCATAACATATTTTATTTTGTTTTAAAATATATTATATCTTTTTTAAAACAAAATATTTACAATCAGAAGCACAATATTTTTTTAAATAACTATCTAAATTATTAAAATTATTTATATTCTTAACCTTCTTATTTTTAGAATCATAAAAACCTTTAAGCCTTAATTTACCATAAGCTATATCTCCTACTATATAATCATAGTCATAGAAATAATCAGTAAACTTATTAGTAAATTCATCACTATCATAAGCATCCTTATAATTCTTTATCAATTCATATTTTTTTCCTTCTATTTCAATCATAAAAACCTCCTATTTTATTGGAAATGCACTTTTTATTTGATTATATTTATAAATACTACTCCTAACATTCCAAGTAAGTACTCCACCATTAAGTCCAGCATCTTCTAATCCCTTAATTTGATCTTTAATCTTACTAGCATCATATGTAACTGTAGGATTCCAGTGAGGCGTATCATATGCCGTAATCCAAGTTCTAGCTACAGCAGGAGTAGGAATCTCCTTTTGTCTAGCAGCAGATAACTTTGCCCAATTATACATTGTTTGATATGGATTAGTCCATCTAACAGGATTATTATCAAAATGATCAGTATAAGGCATTGAGCTAATAACATCCACCACATTGGAAATAGCAGGCCAATACTGTCCATAAGCAGTAACATATGTATTAGAGCATTCTCCAAATACATCCACAGAAAAATATGCACCAACATTATGAATCTGATCAGCGGCATAAAAGATAAAATTTTGAACAGCTTCTGCTTTTTCTTCATCATACTTATTTCTAAAATCAGTACCAGCTAATGTTGACATATTATATGCCCTTTCAGGAAACCTTACATAATCAAACTGTATCTCATTAAATCCCATTTCTTTAACTGCTTCTCTAGCTAACATAACATTATATTCCCAAACACCCCTACTATAAGCAGAAGTCCAAGTGCCATAATTCACCCTAGAAGATATACAATCCTCGGGATGATCTTTACCATAATGTTCATCATTAAATACAACTATTCTACCAATAACATAATACCCAGCATCTTTTATCTTCTTAATAGCCATTCTATATTCATCCATACTTCTTAATGCATTCTTATATGCCGTAGGACTATAAGTCTTAGCCACATCTGATGCATAAGCTAAAACACCATCTTTAATATCCACTACCATAGCATTAATACCAGTATCTTTAGCCAAATTAATATATTCATCTACACTATTTACTACAGCCCCATTTAAATAAATAGTATATGCCTCTTTTAATAATTCATTATCTTTAAATTCAGGTTTTTCATATGGATAATAATCTAATGTACTAGCCTTACCACCATATAATTCATAAGAATATTTTCGATCTTTGTGAGTATCATAAACACCATTTTCATTATAAACTGCCTTTGCACTATCTTCAGTATCCACTAAATATTTAGAATAAACATAACCCTCTATATCATTATATTTAACCTTATACATATTAACATTACCATTGTCTAATAAATAATCATAATCTAATATTTCTAACTTATTACCTTTCTTAACAAA
The DNA here is from genome assembly GCA_964652515.1 of uncultured Clostridium sp. GTDB lineage: Bacteria > Bacillota_I > Bacilli_A > RF39 > UBA660 > CAG-914. Next base: position 14,251 of record CAZZAK010000008.1, read on the forward strand.
TGATAATATATATGGATTTTCACTATCTTTATATATTGTTGAAGACGTTCTAACATATTTTTCTTTTTCTAAAACACTTTCCTTTTTAGTATTAACTACATTAAAACTATTAACAAAATATTCCATATCATCATATTTAACTTTTATATATTTACTATTATCAACCTCAATAGTTTTATCATTGGAAATAACCTCTATACCTCTAGTAACTTCCTTTTCCTCTTTTAACTTATCATCTACATAACTATATAATTTAACCATTGTATTATCAGAAGCCAAAAAATACTTCTTAGAAACTACTTTAGTAGTCATCATAATTAGCTTATATGTTACAAAAACTGCTAGTAGTAATAAAACCATAGCAATTATTATTCTTCCTACTTTTAATCTTACCTTTTTTCTTCTTCTATTAGACATATTATCACCATAAATAGTATAACATATTTTTTATGATTTTAACTATAATATTGTATTTTTTTTTAATTTTGATATAATCAAATTATGGTGAATATATGAAGCTAATATACAAAGATAAAAAAATAGATATTTACGAATGTAAAACTTTTTTTCAAAGACTCAAAGGATTTATGGGTAAAAAAGGCATTAATTATGCCATATATTTCAATAAATGTAATAGCATTCATACATTCTTTATGAAAGAAAATATTGATGTAATCATGTGTGATAAAAATAATAACGTATTATATTTTTATCAAAACCTACCCAAAAATAAAATAATTTTACCCAAAAAAAATATCTATAAAGTAATAGAAACACCAAATAATTATTTTAATATAAAAATAAATGACAAGATAAGGATGGAATAAAAATGAAAATAGCAATATTAGGATGTGGAGCTTACGGATTAGCTCTATCAGAAATGTTTAGTCAAAACGATTGTGAAATAACAATGTGGACAAAATTTGATACAGAATTAGAAGATTTACAAAAAAACAAAACAAATACTAAAGTACTACCAAACTTTAAAATGAATAGTAAAATTAAAATAACTACTTCGTTAGAAGAAGCAGTCAAAGGAAAAAACTTAATAGTCATAGCAATACCAGTAAAATTTGTGACTAATACAATATTAGAATTAAAAAAATATTACAAAAAAACACAACACATTTGTATTGCCAGTAAAGGAATAGAACAAGGAAGCTTGTTATTCATAAATAATATCATTAGAAAGTATATTCATACAAAAAAAATAGCTGTTATTTCTGGAGGATCATTTGCCGTAGATATGATATGCCATGTACCAATTGGACTAAGTTTAGCCACTAAAAATAATAGTACAAAAAATTTAATTATCAAAACATTACAAAATAAATATTTAAAACTGACTCCAACCAAAGATATCTTCGGAACAGAAATGTATGGAGCCATCAAAAATGTTATAGCTATAGCATCAGGAATGATAGATGGAATGGGATTACCAGAATCAACCAAATGTATGTTTATAACAAAAGCCTTAAATGATGTTATGAATTTAATATATAATCTTGGAGGAAATAAGGGTACTCTACTAACATATGCTGGTATTGGAGATTTACTTCTTACATGTACTTCCACTAAAAGTAGAAATTATTCGTTAGGAAGATTATATGGAGAAAAAAAAGACAGAAAAGAAATAGAAAACTATATTAACAATACTACTATTGAAGGATTATATACACTAACATCTATCCATGAAATGATTGAAAAAAAAGAGACAAAAATGCCTATAATTGATTTAATCTATGATATCATTTATAACAATAAAGATATTAATTTGCTACTAGACTACTTAACAAAGTAGTTTTTTTATATTCTAATAACATTCTGTAATTTCTTAATAACCTTCTTTTCTATCCTAGAAATATATGACTGACTAATACCAAGTTTCTCTGCCACATCTTTTTGTGTCATCTCTTCATGACCATTCAATCCATATCTAAGTTCTATTATCTCCTTATCCCTTTTAGATAATCTCTCAATTTCTCTTTTCATAATTTTTTTATCCAATTCCTGATCCAGCCCTTTAGTAACAATATCAGCATCAGTACCAAGAATATCCTCTAAATGAAGTTCATTACCTTCACTATCAAATGACAAATTATCTTCAAAACTAACTTCACCTTTCCTTTTTTTACTTTTTCTTAAATACATCAATATTTCATTATCTATACATCTAGAAGCATAAGTAGCAAGTTTTATATTCTTATCTAATTTATAAGTATTTACTCCTTTTATTAAACCTATAGTGCCTATAGATACTAAATCCTCTAAATCAGTACCAGTTGAATCATACTTCTTAGCCAAAAACACTACCAATCTTAAATTATGTTCTATTAAAATATTTCTAGCAGCCATATCACCTTCCATACTTCTTAGAACATAATTGTTTTCTTCGTCTCTCGATAAAGGTTCAGGTAAAATATCCGAACTACCCAAAAATAAAAGTACATTTATTTTTCTTCTTATATAATTAATTATCTTTTTTATCATATTATATCCTTTCCAATAACTTACTATTAAGTATTAAATCATAATCACATAATATTGTATTGCCTACTAAAGCTACTAAACATTTACTCTTACAGATGTTTTCATTTATATATACACTATCTGGTTTAAAACATTTAAGTAATGAATTACCATTAATAGTATAATATGGAACAAGTATATATTTATCTATAGTCTGTTTCAAAAGACTACTATTAAGTAAAATAACCGGATATCCCCTATAAGGATCTATTATCTTATTACCAGTATCTAAAAACCCCATACAAGATATTATTTCATTTTTATAATAAATATTAACATAATAATAGTTAGAATTATTTTCTTTTAAACTTAACATTATCTTTAAATATACCATATTAGATAATATTGCTAGGAATATAAATATTACTAAATTTAAAAGTATACTACTAATTCTAATACTAAATAAATAAAGTATTCCTCCCAATAATACGGAGCAGAAATACATATAAATAATATTCTTAATAGTATATATAATATTTTTATATTTAAATGTTATCATCGACATAATAAAAGAAAATAATATAAACAGAAGAATATTAATAATTAATATATTATTAATTAAATATATTAGCGTAGGTATAATACCCAATAGTGAAGATATAACTACATACTTAGTTTTTACTTTTCTCTTTAATATAATAGAAACATCATATATGGTAATTATATTCATAATAAAATTAAATATTATAACTAAATCCAAATACATTATTATCACCAATTAAAGTATATAAAAATAGTATTAAATATAATGTCAAAAAAAATAAACTTATTTAGTTTATTCTTTTTTTTCTCAATCCGTGAGAATTCTTTTTTCCAAAAGCACAATTTTCTAATGCAATAAAATATTCATAATAATTTATTCTAGAAAAACCTACAAAAGGATTAACATAAGTAACTTCAGAAGATTTAATACTTAGAATAGAATTAAAATCAATATTTTTATTATCTAAAGTTATGTTTCCATACCAACTATTCTTATAAAGAGTTCCCTTCATCTCACAAATATCATAACCACTTTCACAAGGTACTAAATATTTAACAGTTACTTCATTAAAAACATTTCTATCAAGATAATTAAATATACCATCATTTTCTCTTACACCATCTACTAGCGTTTTCAAATCAGCTATATTAACATATAGAAAATTAATATCAAACGAATCACCTTGGCTTGTTATAAAAAATAAACTATCATTTTCACTTTTCTCACTACCCTTATAAATAAATGAAGAAATAGCCTTATCATTCCCAATCATTCGTTTTTCATAATATTCTACACATATAATATCCTCATCAACCAAAGATAATAATTCATCTAAACTAATTTGTTTTATTGATATTTGCTTTAAAATAAAATAACCATCTTCACTATAACTAACTATTTCTAAATAGTATTTCATAAGTAACCTCCAAACAATTAAAATATATTCTATAACATATTACTTATAAAATCAAGAAAAAAGGAAACTAATAAAAATTAGTCTCCAATCTATATAAACGCAATACCATATACGGATGCGACATAATATATTATATGTATAATACCTAAAATTATTAACTAAATTAATAGCTTCTCCCATATGGTCATAGTCTCCATGTGGTGACATACGTTTATGCATACGAATTTAAGCAAAGAAAAAAGACATAAAGCCTTCAATTATATTTTTCTTTTATATATTTAATTAATTCTTCCTCGTTATATTTTTCATCATATTCAATAATAAATTCTATATTAAAAGCAGACATTTTAAAATCAAAATTTGATCTAACAGATTTTATCCTATCATTTTCAAATAAATCCATAACCAAACCCATATAGCAATATTCACAGCACATATCATCAACTATATATTTTAATATTTTTGTTTTTCCTACATACTCTTTATTAAACTCTACCAAATTAGAATATTTATATTCTTCAAACAATTCAATATATTTCATAATGATATTAGGATTTGTTTTTTCATTAAATTTAATATTTAATTTAATAAAATAATCATCATAATTTATTTCTACATTAGTTATTCCTTCTTGGCTTAATAGGAAATCTTTTAATTCAGGATTTATAGTACCATCTAGTTTTATTTCCATAAACATGCACCTCTTGTATTCATTATACCATACTTCATCTGTTTTTTATCTCACTATAATAATTCATGCTACCCCTTTCTATGAGTCACATGCTTCAATCTTTAATTTATTATTTTTAATCTTAAACATAATACTTCCATCTTCATCTGTTCTATATATTTTTGAATTATCTAAGTTTTCTAACACTTCTTTATTTGGATGCCCATACCTATTATTCTTTCCTACTGGTGCTGAATAGTTAGTACATAAAAAAAGAACTATTTATTAATAATTCTTATTGTTAACTTCAAAATTTTCTAATGTGCCATTGCAAGCACCTTCAATTAATATTCGTGCTTCATTTTCAACTAATGATTTTCCGCTACCATGTTTTCCATTGTTATCCCAAATATTGTCACTCATAAACCAATTGTCTCTATCGTGAATTCCCTCTGGTGCTTTAACTAATATAGTACTTACACCTGGTATAATTTTCTTAATTAGAGCATTACACCTTTTTAAATGAAATTCGCTTGTTATTAGCATAACTTTGTCAAATTTGGATTTATCTAATAAATCTAGCGCAAACAAAATATTTTCTTTAGTATTTCTAGATTTATCTTCTACTATTATATCATCAGGATTAACTCCATTTTTTATAGCTAATTCACGCATTTTATGTGCTTCTGGAATATGATCTTTTGATACATTGCTATCACCATAGCCACCACCCATAAATACAAGTTTCTTTACTCTTTTTTGTTTATACATCTCTACGGCCTTTAAAGTTCTTTCAACAATTAACATTGCATGCCCAAATACAAGCGCATAATAACAAAATTCACCAGTATCTTCAATGTTGCTGAAAACAATTTCATCAACTACATTTTTAGATAACTCTACATTTTTATAATCAGATAATTTCATATTTCCTCCAAACATTTATATAATTATATCATTTTTCTATTATAATTAATATTCTCTTGCAATTATTATATCATATTAATATGCTCTATGGGTTACAAGTTTTGATCGTTAGTTTATTATTTTTAATCTTAAACATAATACTTCTATCTTGATCAGTTCTATAAATTTTACTATTCTTTAAATTATCTAATACCGCTTTATTTGGATGACCATACCTATTATCCTTTCTAACTGATATTGAGTAGTTAGTACATATATTTAAAATTAGAAAACAAATAGTTTTTAATAAAAAACTGCAATTAAATTAATAATTACAGTTAATCATACTCATATGTTTCCAAGTCATCAATTATATTTTCTATTTCATGATAAATTTTAAAAATGTTTTTTCTTCTCTTTATGATATTTTTAAGTCTATAGAATCTTCCTAAAATTTTACCATGTTTTTCTATTTCTTGATTTAGAAAGTATTTAATTGGATAATCTCTTTTTATTGCTCGTATAAAGCATTTAACTATCCCTGTTCTTTTAACAATAACAGTTCCTTTTAATAAAGTTATTGGTTTAATATCATAAATTACATTACCTTCAATTAATGCTTTTTTCTTCTTTTTATTTATGAAATCTAATAGATCATTGTAACAATTAATGAATTCTTCACCTTCACAAATTTTTCCATATTTCTTTTTTAACATACTTTTTATTTCAGCAAGATATTTATCTTCAACAACTTTATCAGTTGGCATTTCATATAGTCTATCACAATTGATAACAATATAATCATCATTATTAATATATTTTATTGTGCTTGTTGTCTTACCAGAACCTTTTGTTCCAATAACATTTATGACATCATCATTAGTAAGTTTCTTAATGTAGTCTTTTCTATTTCTTAGCAAATATAATTTTGACTCCTTTGACATATTAATCACATCCTGTAATTATTATATCATACTAATTAACATTTTCTTGTGATTATTTGCTAATACGAACATTATTTTGCATCATAATCTCTTAAAAAAATCTATATGCATGAACTAATGTCTCCATGTGATGATATACGTTTGTGCATACAAATTTAGCCAAATAAAAAAGCAACTATTTTTAGTCGCTTTAAATAACGAATTATCTTCCTAAAGTTTGTTTCTTCACTCGAGCAGTTATTGTAAAAAATTTTCCAGTTATTGATTTAACCTCATGTTCTCCCATACCATATCCTTCAATTTTGCTTGATGAGACAGCATTATCAGTTAAATCCAACAATTCTTTACCTTCTTGTTCTAAAACATTACCAACAATTTCCTTTAGATCGCTCATATCTAAAGAACGTTGTGATTTAGATCCAATACCTCCAATTGTAGATTTTTCAGTCATTTGTATGCTCGTCGTAACCATACCTGCAAATCGATCAGTATCAATTTCATTACTAATTCTTAAATCTACATTTCTTCCTTGTTGAGCGTAATAGCTTTTAATGATTTTTTTCATATCAGCATAGCTTATATTATATGACAAACTTTCATTCATATTTAGCACCTCTACAGCCATTATAGCATATTTTTTTATTATTGTATAGTTTTTCTAATTCTTTTAAACTTCTGTCCGGTGCTGGTAAATCTTCTGGCATCGTTCCACCTAATCTTTTAATACTATTTCTTACTTCCTTACCTACTTCATAATGAACACTATTAGCAGTATATTCATTATCTACTTTATCTCTTTTTAATTTAGCATCTGTCTGAGCAGTTCTAAATATATTATTTGCAAGTTCTTCACTACCCATATTATCTAATATATCTTCTCTATATCTTAGTTTC
>CAZZAK010000009.1:0-19607 GCA_964652515.1 uncultured Clostridium sp.
TTGATGGAAGCCCCTAAAGAAGAAGGATGGATTCAAGATAAAGATGTATTAGATACTTGGTTTTCTAGTGCACTATGGCCATTTGCTACACTTGGTTGGCCAGAAAAAACAAAATTATTAGATAGATACTATCCTAATAACTGCCTAGTAACCGGATACGATATAATCCCATTCTGGGTTAATAGAATGACCTTTCAAGGGGAAAAACTACTTGGTAAAAGGCCATTCAAAGATTGCTTAATTCATGGACTTATCCGTGATAAACAAGGAAGAAAATTCTCTAAGAGTCTAGGAAATGGAATAGATCCATTTGATATGATAGATTTATATGGAGCTGATGCATTAAGATATTATTTAGCAACAGATGTTGCCCCAGGTACTGATATGCGTTTTGATGAAGAAAAGATCAAAGCAGCATGGAATTATATCAATAAAATATGGAATGCCAGCAGATTTGTATTATCTAATATTGAAAACTTAAAAGAAATAACTCTAGAAGAATTAAAACCAGAAGATAAATGGATATTAACAAAATATGAAAAGATGCTACATGAAACTAAAAAATTTATGGATAAATATGAGTTTAATAATGCTGCTTCTAAAATATATGATTTTACATGGAGTAATTTCTGTGATAATTATATAGAAATGGCAAAATATTCTATTGATTCATATAGTACAAAATCAACACTATGTTATATCCTAACTGGAATATTAAAACTATTAGAACCATTTATGCCATATGTAACAGATGAAATATATTCTATGTTACCAATAAAAGATAGTGAAGATATTATGATATCAGAATATCCTAAATACAATAAGAAATATATCTTTAATGATGAAGAAAAAGCAGTTGATGATCAAATAGAATTTATTAAAAACTTCAGAAATATTAAAGCAGAAAATAATATAACTAAAGATATGAAAGTAATGTTTGATACAGAAGATGATAATGATTTAATCATTAATATGCTAAAAATCAAAGACAATATCATTAAAAAGCCATTAGGAATAAAAGCATATAAAGTATTTTCAAGTAGAGTAAAAGCAGAGATTTTCTTTGAAAAAGTAGAAACAGAAGCAGAAAAGATAGCTAAAGAAATGCAAATTAAAGTATTAACTGAATCTATTCAAAGAAGAGAAAAATTACTTTCTAACGAAAATTATGTTAATAAAGCTCCAGCTAATATAGTAGAACTAGATAGACAGAAATTATCTGAAGAAAAAAAGAAATTAGAAGAATTATTAAAATAATAAAAAAAGCATATAATTAATTATGAAAAAATATAACATAATTATCATTATATGCTTTTTAATTTTAACCTTTTCTCTATCAAAAGTATATGCAAGTATTAATGGATTGTCTCTATTGGGAAAAACTATCTATATAGATCCAGGACATGGAGGGAGAGATTCTGGGGCAATATTTAAAAATATTTATGAAAAAGATATTAATCTAGAAATAAGTAAAAAACTAGAAAAAGAATTAACAAGTCATGGAGCTATAGTATATATGACCAGATATGATGATACAGACTTATCCATTGGAGACACTAATAAAAAAAGAAGTGATTTAGCTAATAGAGCATATAAGATAAATAAAGAAAAACCTGACATGTATATATCCATACATCAAAACTATATAGAATCATCTAAATGGAAAGGATTACAAATATTTTATGACAGTATAAATCCTAAAAACAAAGGATTAGCAGAATACCTAACCACATCATTAAAAGATAAACTAATGAATGTAAGAAAACCCAAAAATAATAATTCATATTATATGTATAGTAAAATACAGTTTCCAGGAGTTCTTATTGAAACAGGTTTCTTATCAAATTATGAAGATAGAACTAATTTAATTAATGAAAAATATCAAGATAAATTAGTAAAAAATATTACATTGGCAATTGTAGAATATTTTCAAAGTAACACATGAAACCTCTTTTTTTTTATTTAAATATATGATAAAATATATTATGAATAGAAAGAGGCGATTTAATGAACGTTATAATATCAAATGAATATAAAAATATTCTAGATAATCTTGAAATAGAAACAATCAAAAACATGAATGGGCTATTTTCTGTTGAAGAGATAATAGCTAGTTTAACAAATTTCTTTTTCAATAAACTAATATTAGATGTAACGGCCATAAAGAATAATAGAGACATAGCTAATTATCAAAAATTATCAATGGATATTGATATGAATAAAGTAATTTTATATTTAGATAATACACTAAAAAATGATGATCAATACATATCACAAATCATTAGCCTTGGTATCTATAATTTTGCATCTGACAAAGATACACTAATGTATTTATATAATAATCCTAATTCATATAAAGATGTAGCTCATTTACATAATGTAAACATAGATATAGATAAGGAAATTAAGTCTTCTAATAATGTGGTAGACAATAAATCTAATAGTTATATCATAGGAATAAAAAATGTTACAACTAACGCAGGTGCTACTACATTAACATACTTATTAAAAAAAGAATTATCTAGAGATAAATACACAATAGCCCTAGAAATAAATAAAAATGACTTTGGTTACTTCAATGAAAAAGATATGTACTCAGTCAGAGAATTAAACCTAGATATGGCTATTCAAAAGTTTCATAATGCCAATGTTATATTACTTGACTTAAACAATAATTCAGGAGAAAAATGTAATGAAGTGATATATCTAATGGAACCATCAATAATAAAGTTAAATAAAATGATAACTCAGAATAAAGATATTTTTGATAAATTAAGAGGCAAAAAAATAATACTAAATAAAAGTTTATTAACTGAAGATGATGTTAAAGAATTTGAAATGGAATCAAACTCGCAAATTCTTTATAATATTCCACCACTAAATGATAGAATAGATAATAGTGAAATAATAAAAGAACTAATTGAAAAGTTAGAAATATAGACTAATACTTTAGTCTTTTTTCTTTTTATGATAAAATATATTTGGAAGTGTTTTTATGATTAAAATTATTTGCGTTGGAAAATTAAAAGAAGAATACTTAAAAGAAGCTATTAATGATTATATGAAAAGAATATCCAAATATACAAAAATAGATATTATAGAATTAAAAGATAGTAATATAAATAATGAAGAAGAAGAGATATTAAAGCATATTAATAATAAGGATTATATAATATCTCTATGTATTGAAGGAGAAAATATATCTAGTATAGAACTAGCAGAAAAAATAGATAAAGTATTTTTAAATTACTCTAATATCACATTTATAATTGGGGGATCAGATGGACTTGGTGACAAAGTGAAAGCAATATCCAATTATAGATTATCTTTTTCTAAAATGACTTTCCCACATGGATTATTTAGACTAATACTCTTAGAACAAATATATCGTGGATATAAAATATTAAATAACGAAACATATCATAAGTAGGTGATAATATGAAATGGAAAATAGGGAACATTGAAATAGATGGACAAGTAGTACTTGCTCCCATGGCCGGTATATGTAATAGTGCTTTTAGAAAAATTATTAAAGAAATGGGAGCTTCTTTAATATATGCAGAAATGGTATCTGATAAAGCAATAGTATATGATAATGAAAAAACTAAAAAGATGTTATATTTTGAAGAAATAGAAAGACCAATAGCACAACAAATATTTGGTGGGGATGTAGAAACATTCAAGAAATCTGCCCAAAAAGTATATGAATTAATGCATCCAGATATAATTGATATTAATATGGGATGTCCCGTACCAAAAGTAGCTAAAAGGGCCCAAGCTGGAGCTGCTCTACTTAAAAATGTTGATTTGATTTACGAAATAGTTAGAGCAGTAGTAGACTCAGTTCCAATACCAGTAACAGTCAAAATTAGAAGCGGTTGGGATAAAGAACATATTAATGCTGTTGAAGTAGCTAAGGCATGCGAAAAGGCTGGAGCAAGTGCCATAACCGTACATGGAAGAACTAGAAGTCAATTATATACAGGCACTTGTGATTTAGATATTATAAAATCAGTGAAAGAGGCCGTTAATATACCAGTAATAGGAAATGGTGATATAACTTCAATAGAAAGCGCTAAACGCATGTTAGAATATACCAAATGTGATGCCATTATGATAGGAAGAGGAACACTAGGAAATCCATGGCTAATTAAAGAAATAGATACATACCTTAGAACGGGAAAATACATGGATAAACCTACATATATAGATAGAATAAATATGTGCTATAAACATTTAGATTATTTAATGAAAATAAAAAATGAGAAAGTATCAGTATTAGAAATGCGTAGTCACATATCATGGTATATACAAGGAATACCAGGTAATAAAGAAGTAAAATTATTATGCCATAAGGCAAAAACAAAGGAAGAATTAATAGAAATACTTGATAATTATCAAAAAAAAATATATAATTATTAAGAAGGTGAAATATGCAAGCAGGTTTTTTTAAAAGAATATGTGCTTATTTAATAGATATTTTTATTATTAATGCCATTATATTTCTTGTAACAACAAGTATTAATACTACTAATGACTATCAAGAAAAATTATCAGAATTGACAGAAAAATATGCCACAAAAGAAGTTGCATATCAAGAATTTATTGAAGAATATAATGAATTAAGTTATAAAGTTCAAAAAAATAATTATATCTACTATAGTGTAGAATTAATTATTACAATCGGTTACTTTATTGTATTTCAAACCTTAAATAAAGGACAAACACTTGGCAAGAAACTTTTAAAGTTAAGAGTTGTTAGCAACGAAGAAAAAGAAGTTAATTTTAAAAATATCATATTAAGATCTATATTCTTATATAGTATTTTACCTTTGCTTGTTACAGTAACTACTATTAAATTTCTAAATATGAAAACATATATTAATATTTATAGTATAGTAACTTCTATAGAAACAATGTTTTTAATATTAACATTTGGTTTCATAATATATAGAAAAGACAAGAGAGGATTACATGATATAATGGCTAATACTAAAGTTATTAGCGAATAGAATGGCCTTAGATATCAAGAAATTGATATAGGTATATAAAAGATCAGTAATGATAGAAAAGAAATAAAAAGGAAATTCAGAAGGAGGGTAAAAAATGAAAAAACATGGTCTATTAAAAGTTTTAGGAATATTATTACTTATAGTAGTAATACTTAGTTACATCTTAGTAGGAAGATACGGAGAAAGATCTTATATAGGACTTGGAGATACATTATTAAATTCTCTTCAATCTTTATATTATTTCTTTGATACCGCATTATTCATATTGGTTGTAGGTGGATTTTATGGAGTACTATCTAAAACGAGTGCTTATAAAAAATTGCTTGATAAAATAGTAACCTCAGTAAAACCACATAGTAAAAGATTTCTATATGTTGTTATTATAGCATTTGCAATAATAGCATCATTAACAGGTATGACATTACCTTTAATTATCTTTGTTCCATTATTCATATCAATAATATTGTTGTTAGGATATGATAAATTAGTAGCACTAACTGCTACAGTTGGAAGTATAATGATAGGATTTGTTGGAGGTATATTTGTATCATTTAGAGATCCAAGTAATTACTACGGAGTAAGTTATACAACATTTGATAAGCTTGTAGGATTATCTTCAAACTATTCAAATATATTCCCTAGATTACTATTATTACTTGCTGGAATAGCACTATTAATAATATACTTAAATAAATATATTAAAAATGTTGAAGCTAAAAAAGTAAAATATGAATTAAATGACAATACTGATCTATTAGTTACTGAAGTAAAAGGCAATTATAAGGATATTAAAACTTGGCCACTAATCGTAATACTTTCAGTTATGTTTGTATTATTAGTATTAGGCTTAGTACCATGGAATAGTTTATTTAATATTACAGTATTTGATAAATTCCATACATGGTTAACAGGCTTATCTATTAAAAAGTTTGCAATATTCCCAAGCATCATATCATCTAATTTCCCAGCATTTGGAAATTGGACATCATTAGGAAATTATATGATGGTTATGATACTATTATTAGTATTCACATTCATAATCAAATTAGTATCTAGAATGAAATATGATGAAATGGTAGATGCTTTTGTTGAAGGAATGAAAAAAATGCTACCTACTGCAGCATTAATAATAGTAGCATATGGTGTATTAGTATGTTCATACAACAATGGATTCATGGAAAACTTAATTACTAAATCTGAAAAATTCAATTATGGAATTTCTTCATTAATTGCAATTTTAGGTTCAGTATTAAATGTTGACTTATATTATACAGCAGCTGGAATATTTACACCATTAGTAGGATTAATTACTGATGAAGGAGTTTATAATTCTGTATCAGTATTATTACAAGGATTATTTGGTGTAGTATCATTTGCAGGACCAACAAGTATTATATTAATCTTTGGATTAAGCTACTTAGACATACCATATACAACATGGTTAAAATATATCTGGAGATTTGTATTATACCTATTAGTTTTAGTAGCACTAGTAGTATTAATACTAGCATTACTATAATAATGAAATAAAGGCTTATATAAGCCTTTTTTTTATGTAAAATAACATAAATATTATAAAAAGTATTGCTATAAACATATTGATAGTATATAATTCACTTAGGTGAAGTATTATGGATGAAAAAACATTTAACTTATATAGTAATAGTAGTGAAGAAGATAGAGAATTAATAAAAAAACTATTATCTCTATATCCACTATCATATGAAGAATTAAGTATTTATATTGAAAAATTTAAAAATAATGCTCCTGAAATTCAAAGAGATCTATTAGTCTTAATGGATGATTTTGAAAAAGAATTCGTTATGAAAATAATGCATCAGATACCAGAAATTACTGATGAATTATTTTTGAATTTACTAGTAGGTATTAAAACAATAGATAACGAAGTATTAAGCGTTGAAGATTATATTCAGACTAAATATAATCAAATAATTAATAAATGGCACGAAAAAAATCCAGAATTTGATATGCCAAATGGTGTAATATCTCTATCAGTAAATGACGAAGAAAAATATACAAAAGTTGGAAATAATCCTCATATAGATGAAAATAGTCTATATGATATAGCCTCAATGACTAAACTATATACAGAAGTGATATTATTTAGAATCATTAAAGAAGGAAAATATGGTATAAATCTAAATACTAAATTAAAAGACATAAAATTATTTGATGGAACAAATGTCAAAGATTTATATCCTAAACTAAATTTAAATATGACTATAAGAGAATTAATTTCTTTTAACAATTCCTATATAACAGATACAGATATAAGGAATCTAGATAATAGAATAGATGCCTTAAGAGCCTTAAGAACTGTTCACACTGACAAAGTAAAAGAAGGTAATTATTTATATACTGATTTACCTATCATGATATTAACAGATTTATTAGAAAAATCGACAGGCAAAAATTATAGAGAACTATTAACTGAATATATAATCAAACCATTAGGTTTACATAATACATATATGGATTTAGATGAAAGAAATCAACAAAGATATACTGGTTTAAATAAAAATGGCGTTAATGACCCAAAATCTAATATTATTGGAGGAGGAGGACATGCCGGTGTTATAACCGATGCTAATGACCTATTAAAATTCTTAAGTAATATATTTAAACCAGGATTTATCTTTGATAGCAATATGGATTCAATGCTATTTGATATGTTAGGAATGACAAAAACAACTAATGGTAAATATGCTATAAATGGTGAAAAACTTGATAAAATCATAGCAAAACTTCAAGGATTAGGAGTATCTGAAGAAACAATAAGCAAAGCAATGAGTGAAATTCAAAAACAAAGAGAGACCGGCGTATCTGTTATAGGTAATTTAAATGTTGTCGGAGAAGGATTTCACAATAATGATTATACTTACGATAGCTTAGCACCCCAGCCTTTGCCATACAAAGCATTTATGGTTCAAGGCAGTACTAGAGTACAAGGTGATGTAGCAGATTTTGTCATAGATGGAAAAATGTATCGTACAGCATCATCAATATTAATAGATATTCATAATCAATACGATAATATTAAAGCAAAAGATCAAAAATCTGTTAAAGAATACTATGTCAAAGGTAAAGGCATGATGAAAATGGCTGATGCTAGAAAGTCCGGTCTCGGATATTTTGGTGGATTCTATGACCAAATTAGCAATATGTTAAGTATAGCTAGAATTATGGAAATATATACTCAATATAAAAAATTAAATAAAAAGAAGACTCGTTAAGAGCCTTTTTTCTTTTGAAAATTATAAGTTATTTTAAGTAATAATTTACTAGGTATTATATTCATAAACCATAACCCTATTTTAGTAGATAGTCCCGGTATAATAATCAATTTTTTCTTAAACATCATATCAATAGCATATTTAGCTACATACTTACTATCAAGACCTTTCATACTAAAACTAACATTAGCCACATTATTAAAGTTTGTATCAACAGGACCAGGACATAAAATAGAAATACTCTTATTTGCTTTATTTCTTCTAAGTTCTTCATATAAAGCCCTAGAATAGTCTACTACATAACTCTTCGAAGCATAATAAGTACTCATTAAAGGACCACCTTTCATAAGTCCTGCTGAAGATGCTACATTTAATATGTACTTAGTATTTTTATTATTAATAAATAACTTAGTAAGAATATGTAATGCTTTAATATTTAAATCAATCATATTAAGTTCCTTATCTAAATTATCATTAGTATAATCTCCAAATAAACCAAATCCTGCATTATTAATTAGAATATCTATACCATATTTAGAAGTATCTTTATATAACTTATAAACATTATCTGTAATACTTAAATCAGTATCATATATAATAACATCAGTCTTTAATACTCTCTTTAATTCTTCTAATTTAACTTTATTCCTAGCTACAAGTACTAAATCATAACCTAAACTAGACAAATACTTAGCCATATCCATCCCAATACCAGAACTAGCTCCCGTAATAAGTGCCCTCATTATATCATCTCCATTTTAATTATATCACAGGACTTGTTAAAAAAATAAAAATAATATATAATTAATACCTGTGAGGGGATAATATGGAAAGAATCCAAAAAGTAATAGCTAATCTAGGATATTGCTCAAGAAGAAAAGCTGAAGAGTTAATAAAGGAAGGAAAAGTAAAAGTTAATGGTGAAGTAGTAACAGAATTAGGAACAAAAGTTAAAACAACTGATACCATTATGGTTGAAAATAATATCTTAGACAATAATAAAAATTATGAATATTATATATTAAATAAACCAAGAGGAGTAATAACCAGTACTAGTGATGAGCATAACAGAAAAGTAGTAACTGATCTAATAGGCACTACTACTAGAATATATCCAGTAGGAAGACTTGACTATGATACTACAGGGATATTACTTCTAACTAATGATGGAAAGTTAGCAAATAAATTAATGCATCCAAGTTCCAATATAGAAAAAACATATATAGCTAAAGTAAAAGGCTTAGTAACTGGAGGAAGTATTAAAACATTAAGAGATGGAGTAATAATTGATGGCAAAAAAACAAGCAAAGCTCATGTTAAATTAAAAAGTTATGATAAAGAAAAAAATAAGTCTATCGTAGAACTTACTATTCATGAAGGAAGAAATCATCAAGTTAAGAATATGTTTAAAGCACTAGGTTATGATCTGGAAAAATTAAAAAGAACTAAGTATGCTAACTTAGATCTAAAAGGATTAAATATAGGAGAATTTAGGAAACTGTCTAATAAAGAAATAAGTATCTTATATTCAAAAATAAAATAAGAATTAAAATAATTCTTATTTTTTTATATCTTTCATATTGTCTATTTTATAATACTGAATTAAGGCTGCAAATTGAAATATAGCCGTTGTAACAACAGCAAAGTTTAATATTTCAATACTTATATTAGGAACATAAGTTAAAACTAAAGTAGCAAATAAAATGGCCGATTTTATCTTACCAGACATAATTGATTTTGGCTCGTTATTTTTTACTTCTGATTTAACATTAACATAGCTAATAGCCAATTCAAAAAATAAATTAATAGTAAGAATTGGATATTTAAATATAGAAGGAATAATTAATCCAATAACAAATATCTTATCACAAAGAGCATCCAATTTTCTTCCAAAAGTAGATACACAATTATACTTTCTAGCAATTTTACCATCTAATAAATCCGTTATAGCAAAGAATATTACTTCAATTAAGGCCAAAGTAATCTTATTTAATAATAAAGTAGGTATCATAATAATTGGAGCTAATGCACGAGAAAATGTTAACATATTAGGTATTTGCTTTCTAATATCGCCACCATTTTTAATATCATTAACTTCTTTTTTATATAAATCAACAAATTCAAGCCATTTCTTTTTCATATTAATAACGTCCTTCTAAATAGATTATATACTAATAAATAAAAAAATACAACTTAAAAGAGGCTATCTAGCCTCTACAATTAACTTAATAGCAGTTCTTTCATCTCCATCAATAAGAATGTCAGTAAATGCTGGGATACATATTAAATTTTTCCCTGATGGAGCAACAAACCCTCTGGCGATAGCAATTGCTTTAATTGCCTGATTCAAAGCTCCAGCCCCAATTGCTTGAATTTCTACACTATCTTTTTCACGGAGAGTATTAGCTAGTGCTCCAGCTACAGAATTAGGATTTGATTTTGTTCCTACTTTAAGTGTTTCCACATTATCACCCTTTCTAACTAATAATATTCACTATTCTTAAAAAAATACCATTAATAATAAGTAAAAAAATTAATATATTTAAATAGGTGATTAGATGATTGTAAAATATAACACTAAAGAGTTAGAACTATTAGCAAGATTAATGCGAGCTGAGGCCTTAGGAGAAGGAAACTTAGGTATGCTAATGGTGGGTAATGTCTGTATAAATAGAATAATATCTAATTGTCTAACGTTCAAAAATATAAGATCTATAACAGATATGGTATATCAATCTCCAGGAGGATTTTCTGGAGTAACAAGTTCGTTATTTTATGGAAATCCCACAGAAAAAGAAAAAGAATTAGCAAGAAGAGCCATAAGAGGAGAATATTATTATCCTGCTACTAATTCATTATGGTTTTATGCTCCAATAAAAGGTAGCACATGTAGTAACACATGGTGGAATCAAACATTTGCTGGAAGATATAAAAGTCATTGTTTTTATAAACCAGAACCATCTATTTGTAAAGAGTTATATTAACTTTTTCTTTTTTATTTTTATGAATCAAAAAATTAATAATAGAATCATTAACTATATTAGTGTTTTTCCCAGTAAAACAATTATGGTTCATTTTAGGAATATTAACATAAATATTTGTTTTAGATTTTATATTATCATAAACATAATCAGTACTATCAGAAGGAACTAATAAGTCATCTAATCCATGAATAATTAAAGTAGGACAATTAATCTCTTTAACACATTTAGAATATTTCTTAACTAAAGTAGTAAATTCAATAACCGTAGGTATGGGAGTCTTAACAAGTCTAGACAAAACTTCATCATGTGGCAAACTTCCAAGAATCTCAGGACTTTTTCTTATACTTTTCATAATGTCTAATCTATCCTCATTGAAGCAGAAAAACTTAAATGCAGGAGCTGCTAAAACTAATTTCTTAACATATTTAGGGTATTTACATGCAATATATGAAGCTAGAACTCCTCCCATACTATGACCAATTACATATATAGTCTTATATCCATTACTAATAAGCATTTCAGTCATTCTCTCTACATCTTTTATCCAATCTGTATATTTAACATTATTAACAATTGTTTTTTCATGTCCCTTTAATGTAAATGTATATACATCAAAATTCTTAATTAATTCCAATTTAATGGGTAAGTCTCCATAATCGTAAGTGCCCCCTACAAAACCATGTATAAGTAAAATAGCTTTCCTTCTCACTTTCATCACCAATAAAATTATATCACACATTTTTTCTTTTTATGATTATTAATATCATACTAATAAGATATATAATAAAAAACACAGAAAAAATATAAGGACTAATATTATGAGTAAAATAATTCATCATAACATTGTTTTTAAATGATAAAAAAGATATAAACCAAATTAAAATACTAATTATAAAAGTAATATAATTATTATTTTCACCAGTAAAAGTACTAATATAATAAATAACCATAGATAAAGATACAAAAGCATATATAACCCATTGCATAGACAATAAGTTTTCTATTCTTTCAACTGAAGTAAATAGAGTAATATTCTTTAGGACTATATATTCAGGATATTGGAATAAATTAGCCAAATAAACACCAAATATTCCTAAAGTAATAAATACAGTTAAAAAAATTAATAAAACAGAAAATACATAAGCAATAATTATATTTCTTTCATAACATTTGCTATCCTCAATATAACTTTTTGGAATAATAAGAAATAGATAAATAGGTAATATATTATTAATAAATAAAATAAAGCCTTCTCTTAAAGGATTACTAATACCATCTTTAAGTATAGGATAAAAATTAGTTATATCAACAGAACTTACTAGGGAAAAAGCACTAATAAAGAACAATAATATACTAACATAAAATAATAATAACCCTGACTTGGTAATGGTTCTAAGTCCCTTAGATACATTAATAATACAAACTATTATAAGTAATAAAGATATAACATTATTGGGAGTCCTATCTAAATACTGTGAAGATATAAAATCACTTATATTATATAAAATCATTGCTCCTAATAAAAAGAATAATAATACTAATATAAAATTAATAATTACACCAAGATATTTACCAAATAATAATTTATTCTTAATAAATATATTTTTATCACATTCATAATTAGCTATTACAAAGTAGAAGAATAAACTTATTAAACCTAATAATGCCATAATTAAAACTGACCATATACTATCTTCAAGAGTATATTTTATATTGTTATACATACCAAAACACAAAAAAGAATTAAATATTTGAAATACCACTAATATAGCTATATACATAGAATTAATCTTTTTCATTAAGTACCTCCAAAATAATACCTTCTTTTGGGATAGTAACCTTAACATTAACAGAAATATCCAAGTTCTTAAATATAGAATTATAATAATTATCTTTAATAATTTTATAATATTTATAATCCTTTTTATAATATAAATCCAAAAAGCCGTATATATCAGAATTATATTTATTTATAGTATTATTAATTGAATGATAAACCATATTTTCAATCTTCTTACTAACATTATTTTCTATATTTTTAATATTATTTTTATCCATTTCTATATTACATCCAACTTCAATTAAATTTCCACTAGCAATAATATTAATATTAACTTTGTTTTTATTAACCCTAATATCACTTTTACTATGCTCTATATCCACTACCACATTATTATTCATATCACATTTATAACTAATAATAGCAGTATTAATCTTATTCATGATAAAGTTATAAACTAAAGATTCATCTTTACTCAAATAACCAACTAGTTTATTATCTTTAAAAACCCCTAAAGTAGATAATTCATATTTAACATAATTACTACTTTCCATTGTATTTTTCATATCTTGTCCATCTTTAATATCCCCAATTAATTTAATGGAAGGTAATACTATTTCCTTATTAGGATTCAAATACATCTCATATAAATCATTGAAATTAACTATATTACTAATACCATAATGCATACTGTTATTCTCCAATGAACTTCTAATACTAGAAGCAGATATCTGACTTATCGGAGTAGTCAGTTCAATAATATCGTTACCATCCTTTTCAATTAATACATAGAAATCATTTCTAACAGAAGGATTTCTCATTAAAAAATCCATAACTTCACTATAATCTTCTTTTAAAATATTTTCAGATAAGAATAATACTTGCATATGATCAGAATAAGTAAATCTAGGAGAAGAATTAGTTATTTTTCTATATGCCTCTTGTAAATTATTGCTAACACCTTCGTATACTACAAAGGAAGTATTATTATTACTAGTAGCCTCTTTAACATTTTCAGGATTAATTACCTGTATTTTAACAATATAATTATTATCTTTCTTATCAATAGAAGTACCACTAATAATAGCAATTTGATTTAATTCCTTATAATCATAACAACCAGTAAGTAAAAATAGTATAATTAAAAATATTATTTTCTTCATTTAATATCAGTCCTATTCCTAATAATATTATCTGATAAATATTTATTTCTCTTCCTCAATTTAAATATAGGCAATTTAATAATACTATCCTTTAAAGAAGATACATTAAGAGGAGAAAAAGGAATTGTATATGAGATACCAAAAGAATAAGTTGAAGAAAGGGATACAACAAAATAAATAAATACTATAAAAATACCATACATACCAGCAATAGAAGCTCCTAACATAAATAATAAACGATAAAATCTTAAAGAATTAATCATCTCAGGCTCTGTAAAAGTAAGAGAAGCAATAGCAGTAATAGCTACTACTATAATCATAATTGGAGATACTATTCCTGCTGACACTGCCGCTTCTCCTAAAATTAAAGCTCCTACTATAGATATGGAACTATTAGCAAAAGATGGTACTTTCAAATCGCTTTCCCTTAATATTTCAAAAGCACTTATCATTAGGAAAGCTTCAACAAAGGCTGAAAAATGAACATTCTCTCTTTGTGCAGCAATACTTAAAAGCAATTCCGTAGGAAGTAATTCTTGATTATAAGTGATAATAGATATATAAAAGGCTGGAGTAATCAAAGCAATAAAAAATGATATATATCTAACGATTCTATTTAAACTAACATTTATATTACTATTATACTCATCCTCCACAGAATAAAAGTAATCATTAATAGTAGTAGGTAATATCAAAGCAAAAGCATCATTATCAACGAGAATAACAATATTACCACTGAGTAAGTATTTTGAAGCAGTAAACGGTTTCTCAGTACTTATAATCATTGGAAATATATTTTTATTCTCTTTATGTATTAAATTTTTAATATTACCCACAGTAAGTATTCCATCTATATCAATATTATTTAAATATTTATCTACTTTGTTAATAAGTTCCCCCTTAGCAATAGTATTTACATATAACATAGATACTTTAGTTTTAGTATATTTACCAATTTCATAGTCTCTTATCCATAAATTATTATCTTTTATTCTTCTCTTAATAAGACCAATATTTGTCTCAATATTTTCATTAAAAGCATCTAATGGTCCCCTAATAACGTTTTCTGTAATAGGATTACTAACACTCCTAGTTATCGCTTTCTTAGTTTCTAGTGCTATATATTTATCTCTACTAATAAGTAATATAGTAAAACCATTATTTAAATATTTACAAATATCACCATAATTATGAATTTCTTTATATTTATAATTATCTATATTATTAATAATAGATTTATATATATTAAAAGAATGTATATTATCCAAACTTCTAATAATAAAATCACTAACCATTGAAGATGAAACTAATGTTTCATTATATATAATCCAAATACTTTTAAATAAATATCTTTTCTTTCTATATATAATATTAGATAAATTATTAGTATCTTCCTTCAGTTTATCAACAATATATTCCATATAATTCACCATAATTAGTATGAATATAATTTTATAATTTATTCTTTTTGTTTTATATAAATAGTGTCAAGTATATATCTATTCCTTGTTTGTTTCATAGCTTTATGTTAAAATCATAATTAGGTGAGAATATGAAAAAGGTAGCTAGTACTAAACCATACAAGAAAAAGAAAAAAAAGAAACTCAATTTCTTTAAAAAAAATAAAAATAAGTTTACTTTTGAAGAAGTGTTTGTGATAACAATATGTTCAATCTTACTAGGAGCTTTTTCAGTAATATCTATTCTTACTATTATATTTAAGGGTAAAAACTTTATTAAAATAGGAAGAGAATTAGATAAATTTGCTTCTGCTTACGAAGTGATATTAGATAACTATTATGGAGAGATTGATAAAAAAAAGCTAGTAGATTCAGCAATAGAAGGAATGGTTAATAGTGTCGGAGACGTATACACTAGTTATAGTGATAGTGAGACATCAGAAAACTTTAATACCATGGTAAATGGCGAATATGAAGGAATAGGATGCCTAATATTGAAAGTAGATGAAGGCATAACAGTATATCATGTGTATGAAGATAGCCCTGCTGACAAAGCCGGATTAAAAGAAAAAGATATTATAATAAAAGCAGATAATAAAGATACAAAGAATATGTCACTTGAAGATTTATCAACATATATTAGAGAAAATAAAAGTAAAGAAGTTACACTAAAAGTATTAAGAAATGGTGCCGAAAAGGAATTAACAATAAAAAAATCAACCGTTCAGATACCATCAGTAACGAGTGAACTAATAGAAAAGAATAATAAAAAAATAGGATATATTGGCATATCATTATTTTCATCAGTTACAGATAAACAATTTCATAAACAATTAGAAAAATTAGAACATGACGAAATAGACTCTCTAATTATTGATGTAAGAGGCAATTCTGGAGGCTATCTTACTACCGTAGTAAATATATCATCATATTTATTACCCAAAGGTAAAACTATCTATCAAGTAGAATTAAATGGCAAAAAAACCAAATATAAAGATGAAACAAAAGAACATAGAGAATATCCTATAGCCATATTAATTGATAACGGATCAGCATCAGCCTCTGAAATATTAGCATCTGTTATTAAGGAAAGTTATAAAGGATATGTCGTTGGTGTAAATTCATATGGAAAAGGAACTGTTCAACAAGTATCAAAACTAAAAGACGGATCTACTATTAAGTATACAATTGAAAATTGGTTAACACCAAAAGGTAATTGGATTAATAAAGTAGGAGTTACTCCTACTAATGAAGTAGAACTGAATGAAACTTATTATAAAGAGCCAATCAAAGAAAATGATAACCAATTAGAAGAAGCCATAAAATTACATAGTAAAAAATAACACGCTTATAATTTTACCAATATAGGTAAAATTATAAACATTTTCAATAATAAACTAGCCACTTTTGCTATAATGCAAAAGAGTGAGAAAATATGACTACACAAGCAAAAAGAAAAAATACAGAAATATTTATTTTTAGTTATAAACGTAATATATATAGGATACCATATAATGACATAAATTATATTGAAAAAGAGTCAAATATAAAGAGATGTATAATACATACTATTAAAGATAACTACTATATATCACAACCAATTACTAAACTAGAGAAAGAGTTAAAAGATATGTTTATAAAAACTCATCAATCATGTATTATCAATGTCAATAATATTAAAGAAATAACTAAGAATCAAATAAAGTTTTATAATAATGATATAACTAATCTTATTAACAAAAACATGAAAGGTAAACTATTAGATTTATTATAATGAAAAAGTAATGAGGAGAAGTAATGTGACAAGAGAAGATATAATCAAAGAAGGAACAAGATGCATTAAAGAAGAAGTCACTCTAGCTGAGAAAATAACATCTGAAGAATTGACAGGAAACCAAAAAAAGGCAGATGAATTAAGGAAAGAATATATTGAAATGGCAAACAAAATATATTCTTTAATTAGTGATTATTTTGGGAACGATTTAAGTCTAAAAATAAAAATACTTATTTATTGTATATCACATTATACACAGCCAATATAATAAACATAGCAAAAAATTATGGGCTTGATATGAATACGATAAATAATTACTTAAATGAAATAACTAAAAATATTTCAGATTCATTACAAAACGGAATGAAAATGCTAGAAGGGCTTCCTCAAGCAATTATGAGGGGAAAAGAAGTTAGTAACACTTATAATTCTGAAAAGATTAAAACAAGATAATAACTAATCAAAACAAGCAATATAACTTGTTTTTCTTTTCAATAAATGATATAATTTAATATAGGATGGTAGTAATATGGCAAAGAAAAAACAAAAAAAAGAAAAAGAAAAATTTGAATATACTGATGAAATACTAGGTATGCTATTTGTATTACTTAGTGTCATTGGGATATTAGGTTACGGAAGAGCCGGAAATTTTATTAGAAGTTTTGCAGTTTTTTTAGTTGGAGTTTTATATGTTGCATTTCTAGTTGCTATATTAATACTAGGCTTATACACTATAGTAAAAAGAAAACAGCCAAAATTATTAACAAGTAGGCTGCTAGGAATATATGTAATTTTTTCTTCTGCCTTAGTGTTTATCCACATGAAATATGTTAATCAAAATACAGGGGCAGAAATAATTACTGAAACATTTGATAATGTCATGCTGGCATTTAAAGATGCAGAACAAATTGCTGAGACCGGAGGTGGAATGTTCGGAGCCCTTCTCGCTTATGTTTTTAATTGGGCATTTGCCGATGGAATATATATCGTTCTCGGCACACTATGTGTGTTAGGATTAATATTAATCTTTAATACATCACTAATAGAATTAATAAAGAAAATTAAATTGCCTAAGATAACTGAGGAAGATGATAATGAGGAAGAGGAAGAACATGGTGAAATTATTAATACCCCAGAAGTAAAAGAAGAGGACAATAAGATAATAATATCTTCTATGGAAGAAATAGCTCATCTAAAAGATAATGAAGTAAAAGATGATGATATTCCAATAAAAGACATTAAGGATATCAAGGATACTCCTAAGGAAGAATCAGAAGAGGAAGAAACAAATCCAAATTATAAATTACCACCAATAAGTTTATTAAAGGCAGGTAAGAATATCAATAATAAAGATAATGAAATTAATGCTAAAGAAAGTATTGCCAAATTAGAAGAAGTATTTAAAGTATTTGAAATATCTGGTAAAATAGTCCAAGTAAATATTGGACCATCAGTTACTCAATATGAAATGGAATTAAAAGCTGGTACTAAAGTAAATAAACTATTAAGTATTCAAAGAGAAATAGCCTTAGCCTTAGCTGCTAAAGATGTAAGAATACAAGCTCCAATACCAGGAAAAAGTACTATTGGTATAGAATTACCTAATAGAGTTAATTCTTCTGTATCATTCAAAGAAATATTATCTTGTATGCCAGAAGTAGATGCA
This sequence comes from uncultured Clostridium sp., assembly GCA_964652515.1. Classification (GTDB taxonomy): domain Bacteria; phylum Bacillota_I; class Bacilli_A; order RF39; family UBA660; genus CAG-914. The sequence continues at coordinate 19,094 of CAZZAK010000009.1, forward strand.
AAGAACTTATTAGCAGTAGGTTTAGGTAAAGATATTTTAGGTAAAGTTAGATGGACACAAATCAATGAAACACCTCACTTATTAGTAGCAGGTTCTACTGGTTCAGGTAAATCAGTATGTATTAACTGTATCATTACATCAATATTAATGAGAACAAGACCAGATCAAGTAAAATTAGTATTAGTAGACCCTAAAAAGGTAGAATTCTCTATGTATAATGGAGTACCCCATTTACTTAGTCCAGTAGTAACAGATCCTAAAAAAGCATCTATTGCCTTAAAGAATATCGTTTCAGAAATGGAACACAGGTATGAAATATTAGAACATACAAAATGTAAGAATATTAAACAATATAATGAATTATGTGAAAAGAAACCAGAATATAAAAAGATGCCATATATAGTTGTTATCATCGATGAGTTAGCAGACTTAATGATGGTAGCAGCTAAAGAAGTAGAAGATTCAATCATGAGAAAAACTCAGATGTCAAGAGCAGCTCTAATACAATTAAATG
>CAZZAK010000010.1:0-18910 GCA_964652515.1 uncultured Clostridium sp.
AATACGATATCCTTTATAGTTAATAGCAGTAGTTTTAGCTAATATTGTTATTCCTCTTTCTCTTTCTATATCATTAGAGTCCATTGCTCTTTCATTAACTTGTTCATTTTCACGGAATGTTCCTGATTTTTGTAATAATTTATCTACTAAAGTTGTTTTACCATGGTCAACATGAGCAATAATAGCAACATTTCTTATATTCATACTTATCCCTTCTTTTCCACGAGATATAATTATACCATTATTTTCATATTTTGCAAGAATTTTATAAAAAGAAAAAAAGGAGTTTACTCCATTACTTTATCTTTATAATCTGATACTGGTTTATAACTTAATCTATGATATTTAGTTATTCCATATTCTTTTATAGCATCAATATGTTTTTTAGTTCCATATCCTTTATTATTTTTAAAGTCATACATAGGATATTTCTTATCCAACTCATACATCATTCTATCTCTTGTTACTTTAGCTATTACTGATGCTGCAGATATAGTATGAGAAAGTAGATCTCCTTTTATAATAGATGTTGTCGGAGTATCTAAGTCTAATTTCATAGCATCTATTAAAATATGTTCTGGTTTGATACTCAAATTATTGTAAGCTTCTTTCATAGCTTCCTTAGTAGCTTCATAAATATTTATTTCATCTATTCTTTCTCTTGGTATAACACCTATTCCTATGTCTATAGCTTTTTCTTTAATTAAGTCAAAATAATAATCTCTTTTCTTTTCACTTAACTTTTTGGAATCAGTTAAGCCTTCTATTATTAAATCCTTAGGCATAATAACACAAGCTGCTACAACTGGACCTGCTAATGATCCTCTTCCCACTTCATCAATACCACCTATTAAAGTAATTCCTTTATCATATAATTCTTTTTCGTATTTATAATTGTCCATTTAAACCACTTTTTCTATTAATATTGTTATAACCTATTGGTTTATTCTGATTATTTGGTCCTCTAAAGTTATTACTAGGTTTATTTACTTTAAAAGGCATATCATTTTTATTAATCTTTTTTTCACTAGGTAAAACCCCATGATGATTAACTTTCCATGTATCATTAAATATTTCTAAAGTATCTTTTTTTCCATTATATTCCATATTTTACTCCTTTATTTTTAGAGATTTATTTTCTTTTTCTAATTGTTTTAGACTCTTTTTTGGGGTAGGTAAGTCTTCTGGCATTGTACCTCCAAGTTCTTGAATTGTTTTTCTTATCTTGATACCAACTTCATAATGAACATTATTTGCTTCCTTTGAAGTGTTTACATTATCTCTTTTTAATTTTTGTTCTGTCTGAGATATCCTAAATAAATTGGCAATTAACTCTTCGCTACCCATGTTATCTAAAATTTCTTCGCGATATCTTAAGCCCTTTCTTTTAGCAATATCATTAGCCGTTTCTCCATTATATAGTCCCTTATAACCATAGTTATGAAATTCATCAAAGTTTTTAACACCGCATTCCTTAGCAGTTTGATTTAGTGAATAGTTTCCTTTCTTAGTTAAATTTCTTTGATAAAATCTTTTTTCATCTTCGGTTAATTCGCTATATTCTTTTTCACTTATTTCTTGTTTTCTTGTTTGAATTGCAAAATAGGTTTGAGCTAGTGCAATTGTCTTTTTTCTAGAGTCCCCATTTTGAGCTATTAAATAACACGCATAACGGGATAACTTATAGTCTTCTATTTTTCTTTGGGTTTTTGATCCAATATTGACCATTTTACCGGCTTGGGTAAAATGGTCAGTTACAATACAATCACTGTTTGTACAAGATATCATGGCTTTATTTATGACTTCCTTAAATTTTTGCCACTTGCTATACTCTAATAATGGCATTAATTCTCTAGCATACCAAAATTCATGCCCCTTTTCATCAATTCTTTTAATACTTTCAAATGTTATGTTATTATTTTTTGTTTCAATTTTACTCTTCAATTCTCATTCCTTTCTTTGATCCTTCTAATGATATTTTATCATAAATATAAAGAAAAAAGAAGATTATTCATCTTCTTCGTTTAAATAACTTCTTAATTTAGCATAAGAGATATTATCTAACATTTCTTCAATAATATCTTCTAATAATATTGTATCTGGTATATTATCACCTTCTTTATTACAAGGATAATACAATATTATTAAGTTGTCTACAAGTTCGACAAAACTAGATAAAATTAATGCTTATTAGTATCTACTAGAATAATATCATCACCTATTTTGGTGATTTGATTCCAATAAATTATAGTTTCTTCTCTAGTAAACTTTCTTCCTCTTTTTTCTTCTAAGACAAGAGATTTTATTCTACCATCTTCAGTTACTATAACATCAATTATATTTCCTACTCTTTTGCCATTTAAAGTATTTATTAATTCTTTAGTTTGTAATTCAGATAAGCGCATATTATCACCTATCTAATTATATTATTTAACTAGTCTTTTTATGTTATTTATAGCACTTTTTTCTATTCTAGATATTTGAGCTTGACTAATACCAAATTCACTAGCTATTTCCATTTGAGTTTTACCTATTAAAAATCTTTCTTTTAATATTTCTAATTCTCTAGGTTTTAATTTTTCCATAGCTTTTGACATAGCTAATTTTAGTTCTAAACCATATTCATCAGTTGGTATAGCTAATTGATCACATAAGTATATTGTATCCCCGCCATCATTGTATATGGGTTCATACATACTAACTGGTTCACGAAGGGAACCTATGGCATTAGCTAATTCATATTCAGTTATTCCAAGTGTATCTGCTATTTCTTTATCACTCGCTTCATGTCCATATTTATTAGTTAATTCTTCTTTTAACTTTAATACTTTATAAGCAATATCTTTAACACTTCTAGATATTCTTAATGATGAATTATCTCTGATATATCTTTTTATTTCTCCACTTATCATTGGGCATGCATATGTTGATAGAGTAACTCCAAAAGATGGATCAAAATTATCTATAGCTTTAACAAGACCTAGACATCCTACTTGGAATAGATCATCTAAATTGTCTACTTTATTATTAAAATTTTTAATAATACTTAATACTAATTTTAAATTACCATTAATTATGTCATCACGAGCAAATTTATCACCATGCTTCATCTTTTCAAATAAAATCATATTTTCTTCATGAGATAATGCTTTTAAGTCACTAGTATTTATTCCTGTGATATCTACTTTATATTTAGCCAAGAAAAAAATCTCCTTTCAAATACATTATGTATTAAAAAGAAGATATTTATACAATTATTTCTTTTTTAATTTTAGGCTACCTAAGAAAGTCATTATTAAAAATATAATAGTTAAAGCAATTATTTCAATATTTTCTGCTTCTTCTTTACTATTCTCCTTAGGCCTACTACTGGTGTTAAATCTTTTAGCCTTATCATTATCCCATATTCCTTTTGAATTAATACTAGCTTTTTCTTGCAAAGCTTGTAATAAGCTCGTATATTTATAATCTGCATATAAGTATGCTACTTTAGCATATCCATTTTTAACTAATTCTTCTTGTAAAAGATTACCATCTACGAATACCCAAGCAAGTAATCTTCCATATTTGTCATATTTATCGCTATTCTTGTCATACTCAAGTTCTATTTTCTTAGCTTTAGAAAGTTTATTACAAGTATAATCACTTGCTTCTTTGCCATAATACTCTAATTCTTTTTCTTTAACAGATTCTGGTGTATCTATAGCTAACATTCTTACCTTAGTATCTTCACCATTAATTTTAATTCTAAATGTATCTCCATCTACACATTTATATAAATTTACTTTCTCTAAGGCATAAACATTGGATGTAAATAGAAATAATATAATTAATAAAAGTATTTTTTTATTCATGACTTGTTATTATATATTTATCTAACCATTTCATTAAAGAATCTGTACTTTTATAATACTCTGTATCTTTATCAGAATTAGCATCCAGATATTTATAAACATTTCCCTTTTTATATATTACTAATGATGGAGTATATTTTATCTTTTCTTCTATTTTAGTACCTTCTATATCATTAATATTGATTCTAAAAACTGTCAAATTATTATCTTCAGTAAATTCTGTTAGTACTTTTTCAAAATCCATACAACTAAAACATCCAGTAGTATATACCATTACTAGAAATGATTCAGAATTATCTTCTAATTCATTTAATTTTGTTTTATCTATTTCTAAGAATTCCCCATTATCATAATATTTATTTTCTAAAGAAAATTTTTCTTTATTACATCCTGTTAGTAGAATAACTACCATTAATATACATAATATCTTTTTCATATTAGGCCTCATGTAAACTATCAAAATCTATATTATGATAATTTAATTTCCAGAAGTCATATGATACTTCTCCATCATATTCATTCTTAACATTTATTTTATTTTTTCCTTTATAGTACCAGTATCCTCCGACATCATATATTTTATCTTTGTTCCATCCTAAAGATACTAACATGTTCTTAGTCATACCAGCATAGCCTCCTCCACCACACATTAAGAAGATATATTTATCATGAGGAAAGAAATATTCTAATATATCCATAGATTCTTTATAATTAGCTATATATTTACCATTTTCTATTCTAAATAATGTTTTTCCTGTATAAGGGTCTCCGACTTCAGAAGGTAATCCTTCAACTGGGGCTAGAAAAGGATATGGTAATACTTCAAAACCAGATATGAATCCAGATAAGTAAGAATCTCCACCAATATTTTCATAATGAGCAGTATCTACTAACATACGCATATCAAAGTATACTGAATCAGATCTTTCTAAGTATTTATCTATTGTCTCCTCATTAATATTCTTATCAATTCCAAGTTCTCCTCTTAAACCTTCTGATAATTCTGGTTTAGGTAATCTCTTATTAAAACATCCACATAATAAGAATAAAATTAATGATACTATAATTATTTTCTTTTTCATAATTCCTCCAAATCTTATATGTATATTTTAACATATTTTTAAAAATAAAAAAAGATACTCTGTCGAGAGTATCTATTATTCACTACGTAATGCTTCCACAGGGTCTTTTTTTGAAGCACTTTTAGCAGGTATTAGGCCACCTATTAAGGTAAGTATAATACTTAATACTATTAATATAATGGCACTAGATATATTTAATCTTGCTGATAATGGAATATTTCCTGTATAGTGATGTAATATTAAGTTAATTAAAGGTATTAATATATAAGAAATAGTTATACCAAATAATCCTGATAATAATCCTATTATAAATGTTTCAGCATTAAATATAGATGATATATTTCTTTTTGAGGCTCCGATACTACGTAATATACCAATTTCTTTTGTTCTTTCATAAACGGATATATAAGTAATTATTCCTATCATTATTGAAGATACTACTAAAGATATAGATACAAAAGCTATTAATACATAACTTACAGCATTAACAATAGTCTTTACTGAATTCATTAATATACCTGTAGTATCAGAATAATTAATTACTTTATCTTTATCTACCTTTTTATTATATTTTTCAATAAAATCTAAGAAATGTTCTTTACCATCAAAACTATTAAAATAGAATGATATATAACTAGGACTAGATATATCTTGATATCCTAAATCTATTAAGTTAGTAGTAGCATTCTTTTCTTTCTTATTATTCATAGCATTTAATATTCTCATTATTTCATCTTCATTAACATTTAATTTAAAAGCACTAGCTATTTTAGATTCATCAATATTAAATGAACTAGCAAAGGTATTAGTTAATTTACTCGTTAATTCAGATACTTTAGTTAATACTTCTTTTTTTATTTTAGTTTCTGTCATGATATTAGAAAACTTTTCTATTACCATTTCCACTGGAGCACTATTTATATAAGAATTTAGTACTGTATTAAATACTTCTTCATTATAAGTAGCTACTTTATCTTCTTCAGTAGATAATGAATTATCCATTATTGTATAAGCATTAATATAAACATTAAGTAATCCTTTCAAGAGCCCACTTAATGGTTCTTTATAAGTATCTTTAGGTATAATATATGTATTTTCTAAAGATTCTAATTTACTATCAAAATTATAATTATTAACAATACTATCTACTTCACTAAGATTTATTTCTTCTTTATTCTTTATTAATTCTGTTGATATATCCATAAATGTACTTGTATAATCTTCTCTTGCCTTATCAGTATTTATATCAATAGAATTATTAATATCAGTCATATAGTTTTTAGTCTCAGTTTCTAAACTACTCTTATCGATATTAATATTAAAGGCACTCTTTAATTTTTCATTATCAATACTAATAAAGTCATCAAAACTAAAATTAAAATTATTGTTATTACTATCAAATCTTTTTCCAGAGAATACATCTATATCTTTATTATCTAGTTGTTTTTTTACAATTTCTGTTTTAGAGGAATTATTTATTAAGTATTCTATTAATTCTTTAGTATAAGATACTCCTCTACCTAAAGCCATAGAATTTACTCCTTCTTTTGGAGATACAATACCTACTATTTTAAGAGTGAGTGATTTATTATATAATTCGTTCATATAGGCTTTATTATCTGACATATCTTCATATAATGAATATTTAGAATTATATTTATATGTATCAGGAGAATTAATTACTTTAAGTTCTACGTTAAGTAAGTCATCATAAGTTAATTCTAATGGTTTATTATTTATATCTACTGATTCACCTGACATAATGCTTGTAACCATTTTATTTAATTCTTTTGTGTCTCTAAGTCCTAGAGAATATACTAATAAATCAGTTATTCCATTAGGTTCTGATAGGACAATTAATGCTTCATCATAATTATCTGGTAATCTTCCCTTTAATATATCATATTGTTCATAGATTAATTCTTTATCATCAATCATTTGCGAATAAATACTAGTATATGATGAATAGGAACTTAACATACTATTATTTCCCATCATTGAAGAGAATAAATTACTTGGGTTTAATTTAATGGCATTACCATTCTCATCTTTTGTATATATTAATGGATCAATACTATAAGAATATTTTACATTTCTTAAATCATTCTCTACTTTAGAATAATTCTTTTCTAAGTATGTTTTAAAACTTTTTAAATCATTAGTACTAACACTTGATAACATACTAGTTATAAATTGTCTTTCATGAACAATATTTCCATTTTCTTTTTCACTATTATTACTTGTCATAGCAAGAAGTGCTCCGGTAACATCTGATGATTCATTATAGATAGTTAATGGATAAGAAGTTAGAGTTTCTTCAGCAATAGAATCAACATACCTCTGAAATCCTGTTGACACAGATAATATTAAAGCTATTCCAATAATACCTATAGAGCCTGCTAAAGAAACTAATATAGTTCTTCCTTTTTTAGTCATTAAATTATTAAATGATAAGGATAATGCTGTTTTAAACTTCATACTAGTTTTTTTGGACTTACTGTTATCTACTTCTTTTTCTTGTTTTTTACTTTTAAATGGATTAGAATCCGAAGTAATATGTCCATCTTTTAGAGTTATAATTCTATTAGAATATTTTTCAGCTAATTCTGGATTATGAGTAACCATAATAACTAATTTATCGCGAGAAATATCTTTTAATAGTTCCATAATCTGAATACTAGTTTCAGAATCTAAAGCCCCAGTAGGTTCATCAGCAAGTAAGATATCTGGATCATTTACTAGGGCTCTTGCTATTGCTACTCTTTGCATTTGTCCACCAGATAGTTCTGCTGGTCTTTTATTAATATGCTTAGATAATCCTACTGAATCAAGGGCTTTTTTAGCTCTTTCAGTAGCTTCTTCAGAAGAAATGCCTGATAGAGTTAAGGCTAATTTAACATTAGAAAGAATTGTTTGATGAGATATTAAATTATAGTTTTGGAAAACAAAACCAATACGATGATTACGATAACTATCCCAATCACTATCTTTAAATTTCTTAGTACGAGTGCCTTTTATAATTAACTCACCTTTAGTATAGTGATCTAATCCTCCGATAATATTTAAGAGTGTTGTTTTACCAGAACCTGATGGTCCTAAAATACTAGTAAATTCACACTTACTAAAACTAATACTAACATTATCTAAGGCTTTTTGTGTAAAACCTTCTGTTTTATATACTTTAGTTATATTCTTAATCTCTAACATAGTATCTCTCCTTCACGTGCTATATATTTTATCACTTTGATGTCTTTTTTTCAACATAATATATTATATTAGTGGACATAAGAAAAATGAGTCAAATTGTTGACTCATTTAATATAAACTTATAGGAATTAATTTTCCTACAAAATAAGAAAATATATTTAGTATTAATGACAAGAATAAATAATTAATTTTCTTATATAATAATACTTTTTTATATATTAATCCTTCTATTAAAACGGCTAATATTTCAAATATAATAAGCGATATTATCCATTTCTTATAATGATAGTTAATATACACAAATGTCGTTATAGCATTTAATACTGGATTAGTAATAATATTAACCAATATTACATATAATAAATCTTTTTTTCTAAGCCCCAAGATAAAGGCTAATAATACTTCTAAAAGAATAGTAATTAATAAATAATATACTAGTATTATTGGTAATTTATTTAAGTTCATTTTCTTTTTTTCTTTTCTTACCTAGAACTGCTATTAAAAATGCTGCTAACAAGGCTATTAATACTGTTACTGATATAATGATAATTAAGTAATTGTTAGTAGGATTAATCATGCTTCTAGATGAATTAGGAGATACAGTCTCTGGTTTTTGGATAGAATCTCCATATTCAATAAACCCATAATTTTCTATATAATATTCTTCATATTTGAATGTATTATATTTATCAATAACCTTATAGGCTTGATATGTTCCAGATGGTATAGTACCATCTGCTTCTCTACCTTCATATATGTTAGAATTATTGTAATAATTGTATTCCTTATCCAAATTTAATTCAAAACTTTGTTTTTCAAGTTCCGTAATTGTTCCTTCTGTACGTCCTGCCAATATCCAATATATCATTCCGTTAACGTCTATTGCATAACCATATTCATCAGATGCTTCAATCATTTCATATTTACAATCATAAATACTATCATTATTTATTTTATCACTAGCATCCTTTAAAGTATCAAATTCTTTGACTTCAAACATATACTCATTTGAACTATCATAATCAGATACCAATATTTTTTTATCACTAGGAATATAGAATGCCACATTATATACCCAGATTCCATCTATATTACTAGTTTTTATATATTGATATCTGTTATGACCGGCACTGTGAGTATATATGATTGTTACTTTATCACCTTTTTTGATATTAATTTCTCTTTTAGTTGTTTCATCTCCTAAAATAGTATATCCTTCTGTAGCATTACCAATTGTTCTATCTTCATTATTGTATTTTATAGTTCCAAAGAAATAAGCATCAACTGGTTTATCTAATTTTTCTGCTACTGTAACAGGGCCATCAACTCCACAACCACCAAAATATACCCATCCTTTTTTACCATTATAGATTACTCTAGCCCAACCATCATCATGTTTTATATAATTACCATTTTCATATTCCTTACCTATTACATCAATAACGGTATTTGCTGGTATAGTCGCTACTACTTCATAACTACTCAAGCTTGGAACATTTTTAAGAATCGTCTCAGCATAAGTATAATATTTAACAGTTTCTTCTTCTTCAAAATCTTTTGATTCAATATATGAATAATCTGATGATTTTATTGTATACACTTTATTATCTTTAATAATAGTTGCATATTCTCCATATTCATATTGTAGTGTATACTTTTCTCCATAATTTAAGACTTCACCAGTTAAAGTATATTCATACTTATTATTGTTATAATCTTGATTATATACCTTTGCTCCTTCTTTATTAGATATTTTAATTTCAAGCTCCACAAAAGACACTCCACAATCTGCTAAGGTATTAAGCGGTAATACCAAAAATAAAGTAAGTATCAGCATAAAATATTTAATTATTTTTTTCATTATTCAACTCCTATTTCTATGTTTAGTATATCATAGAAAAACATATTGAAAAATACTTAATAATTAATTTGTCTATTTTACAAATGTAATGTAAATAAAAAAGAATTATCATCTAGATAATTCCTATTAAAGCAAGTAATACTAGGATTATTACACCAGGTACACCAAGAGCACCTGCTATAATGTATGTAATGATATTCATTGGAATAGTTACTAATCCTGTTTTATTGATTAACCATAGAATTATAAAACCAACAATTGCATTAATAATTAAACCAATAATTTTACTAAGATTTAAGTTTAATATAAATTTAGCTAATAATATAACAATAATTGCTACTAAAAACATTGTAAAATAATTATCAAACATTATTATATACTCCTTTCCTTATATACTTAATATAAGTATATCAATATTTTAATAAAACTGCAATTATTTTAAATAAATATTCTTTGTTTTATTTCATCCATTAATTTATGATTAAATGAGATATATAAGATAATTAATGCTAATAATGTTATAGGTATTGATGCATATATTGACCAATTAAATGTTATCTTATTATATTTATATAAATCTATAGATATTTCTATTCCTAATAATGATATTGAATCTAAGAATAAGACTGAAGATATTTTATGAAAAATATTTGGTTTCTTTGATCTAATTAATATAGTATATAACATAACATGAGTCCATGCTATAAATATAAATGGGGCTATTAGATATAGATACCAATCCATTCCATTATTAAGTATTGCTACAATAAACATAAATAGTTCTGTTCCAATTAGTTCTAATATATGTGATAAATAGATATTTTTTTGTAAGATATATTGAAAAGTACATATAAGATAAATAATAGAAAATATTACATATGCTGACCAAGTAATTTCTTTTGATATAATATAATTTAATATTAATACTACTACTGATATAAATGTAAATATCATAGTTAATAGTTTTAATATATATTTATAGTTAATATTTTTAAAGTTTTCTATTTTATTAGAATATATTTCTTCATAAGTCTTTAATTTATTATTAGGATTAATTACTTTTGTTTTACATAAAGGACATTTCTTTTCAGAACTTTTTAATTTTACTCCACAATTAACACAATATGACATATTATCACCCTTCATTACTTTCTATTTCTACAGGTACATTAAATTCTACTAATTTAGTGAAAAATAGTCTTTCTAAATCAGTTTCTTTTATTTTTCTAGTAAATGATATATATATGTTATTTTTATATCCCACACATGCACATGATCCTGGTTTTACTCTACTTCTTCCTATCATAAATCCTAATTCTTTAATATAATCTTCCATTTGTTTAGGTAAATTAATTAATCCTAAATTAGAAAATGTTGATGAGCAATATCTATCTCCCATTAATCTTTCTATTAAGGACATGATATGTTTTTTGATAAACATAGGTATTAATCTAATAAAATAATTTTTAGATAGATTAGTATTTCCTGATATTTTGGCATTAATTCTTTTTTCACTACTAAGAAAATGCATTTGTGTTTTAACTTCATCTATTATTTCTTCTAAAGAATAGTTTCCATACTTAGGTTCTATGCCAACGTTAATATAAGAAGAAAAATTTCTTAATGTTTTTGTAGGATAGTATTTTCTTAAATTAATAGGTACAGATATTTTTATTGGTTTTATACTTCTTTTTCTTTGCTTGTTGTTGATATCTTGAAATGATAATATCATTAATGAAACAATAAACTCTGTTAATGTAGCATTATACTTATAAGCTACTTCTTTTAATTTATTTATTGGTATTATTCCCGTTATAACATTTAATATGTGGCCTTCTTCCATTGTTCCTTTTTGGTGGTAGGCAGGTTTTTCTTTTACTAATCCTCCTATTCCTCTAGAATATTTATAAAAACTATCTTTTATTTCATCATTTTTAGGTTTATCTTTAGGATTTAGTATTAGATTATTATATTCAGATTTTATATTATTTTTGAGTCTTAAATATTCATTAGTTAGTGTAAGTAGAAAAGTTATTCCACCCATACCGTCTGTTAGAGCATGAAAATATTCAATAGCTATTCTTTTATTAAAATATCTTACTCTAAACATAAATTGTTTATTTTTTCTAAAGTTGATTCTTAGCATAGGATTTTTATAATCTTCACAAACTGGTGGTATACCATCTATATGCTTAAAATAGCACCAAAACAATCCCTCTTTTAATTTATAAGAAAATGTTGGAAATCTTTTCATAATGTTATTTAGGGCTTTTTCTAAATAATACTTATCAACTTTTTCTTTTAGTGTAACTGTTATTCTAAACATGCTAGCATATTTTTTGGATAGGGTACTAGGATATATTGTAGCAGCGTTATCTAATTTAATCCATGATGGTGTTATAAATTTATACATATTATCACCTTTTGCTATCTATATTAACATAGATCTTCCAAATTAGAAATAATTAATTTAACTGATAGTTCTATAAATGTTTTAATACTATCTATATTAAATACCATAGATTTTGTTTTTTTTGTATTCTCTATTATTTCTCCGGTCTTATTAATTATTAAGTATAATTTATCCATTGGTATTTCTTTGATAATATTATCTATTTTTGGTATTTCATTATAGAATATTTTTAAATCCAAATTATATTAATCAATTAACTTAATGTTTAAATCAGTATAATCATTATAGATATATAATACCGCCATTTCTCCATGACATTCTACTTTAGTACCATCTAACTTGGTTATTATGTTTTTATCCTTATTATATATTTCAGGTATAAAGTATTTAAACCATAGATAATCTGTATATAAATGTATGTAGTATCCTAAAACAAAGTCATCATTTAGACTATTTTTATATTTTTGAAGAAATTTATCAACATTAGGTATATCCTTTTCTTCATTATCTAAAAAGTGTGATGCTACCTTTGTTTCTCCAATAATTTTAGATATATCTGGTGATATAGTTCCTATTAATAGTTTAGTTTTATCTCTTTTTATAACTTTATTTATTTCATTAGCTACTGCTATATGAATAATAGATGAGGCCATTTTTTTACACTCCTTTTAAATTTTATTACTTATGTCTATGAATTTAATAATATATTTTTTAGACTCAAATTCTAGTTCTCTACTGATATTCATTAACTTATCCATAATAATTCTGAATCAGTTTTTATATATCCAATCTTTTTCAGAAATATATTTTCTAATTTAGTTTAAATGATATTATTCCTTTACCTTCTTTTACTTTTATATTGGCAATGCTTCCATTAATAATGGTTAATGATGGATCTTTATGAGAAATATCAGCATCATAAATAATTGGTATATTTAATTTTGATATAACACTATCTTCTAAACATGATTTTACATCATAATCGTATGAAGTAATGTTTTCTCCAAAACGTCCAAAAATAATGGCTTTAGTATATTTAAAATAATCTAATTCATGAAACTTCCAAAGTACTCTTATAGTTTCTTCCATAGATATTTCGCAATTATCAAAATACCATATTATTCCATCATTCTTATATTTTTCATTAAAATCTTTTACTCCATCATATTTAGTACCAGATAGTTCCATAATTATATCAAAACATCCTCCAACAATTCTACCTGTTACATTTACTTCTTGATTATTTAATTCTTTCCAATATACTTTTTCTGTTAGATTGTGTCCTTCTAGTCCTGTTATTGTTTCAAATCTTTTTTCTTCGTAATAATCAAAACTATGTTGTTCTATAATATTTCCCTTGATTATCTCTATAAAATTCTCTTCACTTTCATGTAATTTTTCCATGCCTAATGATGAAAAATTTTGTCCATAGATAGTAGCTATATCATATTTAGTAGTTATTGGAAACAAGAGTCCTGTAGGGTCACTAAAGCCTGCTACTAATTTAGGATTTTCTTTTAATAATCCAAAGTTTATATATGGAAGTATTTCTACTAGAAAGTCGCCTCCACTAGCACAAATAATCATATCTATGTCTTTATTTTTAAACATATCATTTATTTCTTTAGCTCTTCTCTTAGAATCAGTGCTTCTGCCTTTAATATTATTGTATAAGTTTTTAGATAATTCTAATCTATATCCAAGATTTTCCATTCTTTTAATTGCGTTCTTGAATCTATTAATTTTAAATTCATCTCTAGCACCTCCAGATGGAGCTGGAATACCAATTAAACTGTTTTTTTTAATAAATTTTGGATAATACATAATCGCACCTCATTTTAATTATATCAAAAAAATCATAGTTTTAACATATAAAAAGAGCAATCAATTTGATTACTCTATACTCTTCTTACTGCTACAATGTGTGCTCCCCAACTAGCCCATTGACTCACACTTGATAGGATGACACCATCGTGATAATTGGCAGCATGTATCATATTACCATTTCCTACATATAACGCCGCATGGGTTGGGTAATTATCATATCTGGTACTCCATACAATAATATCACCAGGTTCCATATTACTAGATGATACTCCCACTCCAGAATATGCTATGTTACTAGTACTTCTTCCTACTTTTTTACCAAACAAGCTATATATGTAATAAACAAATCCTGTACAGTCAAATCCTGTTTGAGGGCTTGTTCCACCACCTACATAATTATATCCTAATAATGAATATGCTGCTGCTACTACTGAGCTTGTATCAACTGTAGCATTAACTTTTCTATTAGTATATGTATATGTATATTTTTGTTTAACAGAAATTTTATAAGATTTTTCAGCTATGTTGCCTTGATTGTCAACAGCTTTTACTTTCACTGAATAATCTCCTACTTTATTCTTGTCGAAATTTGTTTCAACTTCATAATATCCTTTTTTTTCTTTGTCTTCATTCTCTTTTTTCTGTTCTTTATATTTTAATTCTCCATCATATCCATCAATAACTGATTTAATATTAGATTTAACATTATAGTCATTACCTAGATAGATAGTTATATTATCCTTTTCAAATTTGATTTCAGGGGCTTTTGTATCTACAACTTCAATATCTGTATATACTTCTTTTATAATATTATCTTTAGATATAATATATAATACTTCGTGTGTACCTAATTTTTTAGTATCTATATGGCTAATTGTAATTACTTTTCCTATTGGTACATTTTTAACAAAATTCATACCATCAAATTCACTATCATATTCAATAGTATTATTTTCCATGAATTCTATGTTCATCTTATTATAAACTTCTAGACTGTCCATAGTATTTGTGAAAGAACTTCCCATTGTTAAAATTGGAACAATAGACATTAGCATTACTTTTCTAGCCTTTGAAATACTCTTTTTATTCCTTTTTCTCTCTTTCGAGAGGGGTTCACTATTTTTTTTCATTTTAAACATCTTCTCCTTTTATTAGAGGTAACAGTATGTTATTTTACATTAAAAATAGAAAAAAGTCAAATTTTTGTTTTCGACTTCTTTTTTCTTATACATATTATATGTAAAAATCTAAGTAATTATACGCTTTTATTACTATGATATAATATATATATATCATCTGATTTGTCTTTTTTTATTTGCATTCTTTTTTGTTTGATATATAAACTCTCTGTCAGTATCTTCATACTTTCTCAATTCTTCCACAATATCACTTCCACTATTTATATTCTACTAAATCTTCAATATTTTTTCTTATTTTATGTAATGGGCTTGGTGGACATAGTTTAGCCTTATATCCTAGCGGTAGTAGACATACTGGTATTAGATTATCTGGTAGATTAAATTCTTCTCTTATGATATTCTCATCAAACCATTCTATCCAAATATTATCAACTCCCAAGTTAGTAGCCATTAAAATCATATGAGTAGCCACTATGGTTGAATCCATTTCATATGTAGAATAATCTCCTTTTATATACGCTTTTTCTTTATTACCACAAATTAACAACACTAATGGTGCATTATACCTACAACGAGTTGCTTTATCTAGTTTCTTTATACCATCATCACTTTCTATAACAAATATTTTAAATGGTTGTAAATTCTTAGCAGTAGGAGCTATTCTACCTGCTTCTAGTATTTTGTCTAGTTTTTCTTGTTCTAGTTTTTTATTACTAAATAATCTAGTAGATTTTCTTTCTTTAATAACTTTTTCAAATTCCATGTTTATGCCATCCATTCTTTAATATCTTTTGGTAATACTATATCATTAAACGTTTTACCGGACACAAAGTTTAAATTATGGTAAGTGTCTTTTAAATCTTTTAAACTACCAGCAAATGATGAACCACCGCTTGTTACAAAGATATAAATCTTTTTTCCTTCTAAATTATTTTCTTCAATAAAAGTGTTTATTATTCTAGGAGCAGTATACCACCATACAGGAAAACCGATTATTATCTTATCGTATTTTGATAAATCTTCTACTTTGTTTTTTATTTCTGGTCTACAATTCTTATCAGACATTTCTATTGTGGTTCTACTGCTTTTGTCTTGCCAATTTAAGTCAGCTTCTGTATATGGAATTACTGAATCTATAGAAAACAAGTCTCCATTTACTATCATAGCAATATTCTCTGCTACTTTTTTTGTGGTTCCAGAAGCTGAAAAGTAACTAACTAATATATTATTCATAAATATCCTCCAAAATTATTATATAAGATTTTATATAATTATAACAAATATTTTAAAAAAAGTGGAATTTATTTTCCACTTTTTTCAAAATAAAATAATTCTTCAAACTTTTGTTCTAGAGCTATACACAAAATATAGGCTAATTTAGCAGATGGTTCATATTGCCCTGTTTCTAATGAACTAATAGTATTTCTAGATACTCCGATTAGATCAGCTAATTCTTGTTGAGATAATTTCTTTTTGCTTCTTACATCTTTTAATTTGTTTTTTAATACTAACTCTGTTTTCATTAGATGACTCCAAAATAACTTAAAATAGTCATAATTGTTACTATTCCCCAAAGAATAGAACATGTAATATGAAGAGTTCTTCTTTTTTCTAATTTAATAGCCTTGTAACCATATAAAACAGTACAATATAATGCTATTATTGAGTATAATGTATAATTTTGGCCTTTACCAGTAAATATTTCATAACAGTAATAAATAGTGATTAATAATAGCATAGTCAAAACAGCAATTTTACATCCTCTTGATTCAACTTCTATTTCATATACATCTCTCTTTTTGTTTTCTTTTCTACTCATTTCAAGTATTTCTTCTTTTTTCATATTATATCTCCTTTGCCAAGTGCCCTTGGTAAATATAATATATCATATGCAAAGTATACTTGTCAAGAATAAAATTAGTTTTTTACTATCCTAATGTTCATTTAGATTAAAATACATAACTTTCTCCGATAAAAGGAACAGATTCATCATAACCATATTTTTAATATGTAGTATTACCCTTTATTTTATATATAGAAATCCATAATATCTTCCGATAAAGATTAATATAAATAATGATATATTAATCATTAGAAGAAGTATAATATGGCTTTTTCGTTCTTGTACTAAATTAGCAATAAATTCTCTAATTAAAGCATTAGTATAAAAATACCATTTTGTTTTACTGCCCATTCCTTCACATTCGATACCTTGATTATTAGCAATAACGCCGCTTCTAAAAACATGATAATTAGTTGTTGCAAAGCTTATTTTAGCATCTTTGTTTATTTCATCAATCTTCTTTTTAGAGAATTTCATATTTTCTATGGTACTTGTAGATTTATCTTCAATAATTATTTGTTTATCTTTGATACCTTGTTCTATCAAATAATTTCTTATTGCCATAGCTTCGGCCATTACTTCATCCATGCCTTTTCCTCCAGACGGAATATAAATAATCTTCTTTTTAGTAACTTCATATTGCTTTTTTCCAAAAGTAATGGCTTTATCTACTCTAGCTTTTAATAATGGAGTTAATGTTCCATCATTCTTAATTTTAGATCCTAGAATAATAATAAAATCTTTATCATATTTGGGTATATGATTGGCGGCTTTAATATTACAATATAATGTAGCAATAATTAGTGTATATAGATATGATAATGTAGCATTAATACATACATCTAATGAAAATTTAATAAATTGTTTTTCTGTACCAAGTAATAATTTAGTAATAATATAATATAAAGCCTGACTACCCAAAAGACCAATTATAGATAAAAGGCCAAGGAGAACTCCTAATAGTTTTTTAGGATTAAATCCCTCTTTCTTTATTAAAACCATATTAGTAATGATACTATATAACGATAAAATGATTATACAAGGAAGGGTTAACATGGTAAAATAAGAAAATGATTTTAATGTGTTAATATAAATAGAAGTTATGTTTAAAACACTCCAATTTTGAATCAATAAATCTATTTGTCTTAAAATATTTATATTAATAAATATTAATAACCCTAAATTCATTATAATTGAATAAGAATACTTTTTATGTTCATACTGTTTTCTTATATATAATGTACATCCTATTGATATTCTTATTAAGAATAATATTAGTATTATTTGTATTGATTTACTCAAAGTAACACTATCTTGCATATCTGTTTTTGATAAAATAATGGTAGATAAGATTATAAACAATAAACTAACTATTAAATATATTATTCTTCTTTTTTTCATAATACCACTCCAACTATATTGTATCATAATTTTTGATACTTAAAAATCAGGAATTCATCCTGATATATTATTTTATTAATTTTTCAAATGCATTAGCATTTAATATTGTATTAGAAATAAATTTTCCTTTATAAAAATTAGCCCAATTATTAAATATACAAGGAGAATTCTTAGCTTTTTCTTGTGAATCTATTTTTATAAAATTTAGTTTAATATTTTTATCCTTAGCATAATCTGATAGTTCTTTTACTTCATATTCTACATAAGGACATTCATTGGAATA